>JAGYOL010000253.1 GCA_018399555.1 Kiritimatiellia bacterium
CTTGACACCCAGCACATCCACAACCGGCACTCCTTTGTCCATAACGGCATTCACAATGCGTTGATCCTGAAGTCTCGCAATAATACCGTCACCGGTCCAATGCCGGAACCATTTCGGAGGAGGCCGGTTGAGATCGTGCGGTTCGTGGTAGACGGACCAGGGACCATGTTCACGGATGTACTGCCCGATACCGATCAGAATATCCTGTCCTGAAGAGAGCGAAGTCTCCACCAGCAGGGCCACACACGGTTTTTTGGGGAAATTTTTCATATTTGCAGAGATCATTCCCGCAAAGCTTCCGAATAAAAGGCTTCAATGTTCTCGAGCGGCGTATCCGCCTGCAGGTGGTGCGCCGGACTCAGTATGTATCCGCCGCCTTGGCCGCACTCCTTCTTGAGTCTGCTGACGGCAGACCGCACTTCATCAGGCCTGCCCCGGGGCATTGTATGCTGCACACAGAGACCGCCGAACAAAGACAATCCGGTGCCATAGCGTTTTTTGACCTCGAATGGATCAATTGCCAGCGGCTGCAGGGGATTGAGCACATCCAGCCCGATTTCAATCAGGTCGTCGAGTATCGCCTGACAGTTGCCGCAGCTGTGATAAGCGACCTTGATATCAGGATTGATCCGTTTCGGAGCGGCAAACAGTTCCGCATAGCGCGGTTTGAGAAAACGCCGCCACATTTCAACCGACATCATCATCCCTTTCTGATGAGCGACGTCATCTCCGAACCAGAACATATCGGCTCCAAGCGAGGCATGCTTACATGATGCAACCAATGGGAACTGCATGACCTTATCCATCAAGGAGTCAACATATTCCTGCTCAAGGGCCATATCCATCATAAGGTCCTCCATACCGCGAAGATACCAGGCAGCCTCGAAAATGCTGATCTGGCTGGAACCGATCAGCCACTTCTCCTTACCGTACAGATCCTTCATGCGACGGAAACTGTCATACTGGGATTCCTCATGCGGATCGGGTATTTGGAAGGAGTCAAGTTTGCCCCTGTCCCCTTCGAGAGGCGGTCCGATTATCTCCGTATACTCCCCGCTCTCGTTCTCGGCCCATCGCCAGCGAATACCCCATGGACAGATATATTCAGGTCTGGCACCGGCGTAAAAGCTGCATTCCAGACCGACGCAGGTCTTGACACAATCATTACCGAGAGCCACTCCGAGATCCGGTTCGCTGATGCCGGATTTTTCCCGTAATGCCTTTTCGATCTCAGGCACGAAAGTTACTGAAACCGGCGTTCTGTCCGGTTGTTCGTGATTCAATGCTAAAGCCACACGTTCGCGTGATGTCATACCAGATGTTTCCAATTCTTAAAGGGTTGAGCTTCGGGAAAGGAGTGACCCGTTTACGTTAAAATTATACGCATACAGGTCAGATTATAAATCTAAACACAGACTGAAACAAGCTCACAACGGGTCAAAGAATGCTCATTTCAGGTCACTGGAATTCGGATTTCTGTACCAGAGCGACCCCGCAACCAGCTTGTCCCGCCTTGGCAAAGGCGGAACTGAAATTCTGTGGTATGCTTAAGCCCTTTTCGGGCTTCTCTATTGAGGTGTGTCAGCTATGTCATTGTATATTTTTAAAATTTTGTTTTTCTGGTACTATTTAATCATGGCTAGGAAATTGAGATCGAGTTTCCCGGTGCCGTCTATCATATTACGCATCGAGGTAATGGGAAAAGGCGAATATTTACGGATGACCATGACCGTGAGAGGTTAATTTTACGATTGGCGGAGAGCGTTGATACTTAAAACATCAGGCTCTATATGTTTTGTCTCATGTCAAATCACATCATATTGTCTGTGAGACTCCGCTTGGTAACATCAGCCGTTTCATGCAGAGTCTGGCGACCGGTTATACGGCTTATTACAATCTGAAGAATAACCAGTCAGGTCATATTTTCTAATCTAAGGTCTGACCCCGTATTTCTGCGATCTTGATTGCACCATCGGGAAATCCTTGTAATAATAACTGGAACATGGTGGAAGCTCCTTGGGTTTTTATCCCTTACGGGATTGATTTCACCCCAAAGGATCCACCATGTCGCTTCTCTTGTCACGCCTAAACTATGTGCCAATTAATTTTCCGGAAATTATGGCAAATATACGGTCCGGATCAGTATGTCTGAAGTTAAAACGCTTACGCTTGACCGGTCCAGTGCCATTCA
>JAGYOL010000254.1 GCA_018399555.1 Kiritimatiellia bacterium
GATTGCGATCTTCTCGTTCATCGGTGCCTCTTTCGGCCCGATCTGCGGCGCTCTGTTTATGGAGTATATCCTGAACAAGGGACGCTGGAGCGGACCGCGCGCCGGGTTCAACCCCGCCGGGTGGATATCCTGGGCACTGGGTTTTATCGTCGGAGTGCAGCCGAACTTCGCGGTGCACTGCGGTTTTGCGATCCCCGCCGCCCCCGTGATGGCCTTCATCGTCGGCGCAGTCGCTTACGCGCTGCTCTCGAAAAAGCAGACTCCTGTACTGCCCTATCCGCAAGCCGGAGAGCAGAGCGACTACTGAGCCGGGTGCCTGGCATAGCTGATGCGATCCGATATCCCGCCCAGCCTTCTGCGGCGGGATGTTTTTGTTTTTGCCGCTTACGGATGGGGTGAGGGATGCCTTTGACGGGCGGCGTTTTGAAGAATTCCGCTTATTTGTCTTGCAAAAAATGCGTTTACTGCTGCACAACATACAATACGGAACGGGACGACTGAAACAATTCTCCTGGCTGGCCACACTGCATCCGACCCGTAAGCATTTACGACATATCGAACGTTTTGTACGTGCTGTCAATCCGGATATCGTCGGGCTGGTTGAAGTCGACTCCGGTTCCTACCGCAACCGCAGTGAGAACCAGGCTGAAATGCTGGCGGATGAGATGAATTATAATCACACTCACCGCATCAAATACCCTGAAGCAAGCATAGGACGCCGGATTCCGATTCTCAACAAACAATCCAATGCTGTTCTGACACGCGATAAAATACTTAAGGAACGCTTCCATGATTTTCAATCAGGCTTTAAAAGTCTGGTGATCGAGGTTGAATTACCCGCATTAAATTTATTCATAGTACATCTCTCACTGGGTTTGAGAGCACGCCACCGTCAACTCGAAGAACTTCACAGCCTGCTTGAGAAATGCACCAAACCACGTATTCTGGCCGGTGACTTCAACGCCCTGAGCGGACGTTGGGAGCTCAGTATGTTTCTCAAGGCCACCGGTATGCAGAGCGCCAACAGAAATCACACTCCCACCTATCCCTCCTGGCGACCCTACCGCGAGCTGGATTTCATATGCCACGACGACAACATCGTTCCCGTGCGCTTTCGTATTCCTGAAGTGCGTGTTTCAGATCACCGACCGTTGATATTTGACTTTGAAATCAAACCGTCGCAACATTGCCGCGGTGATGCAATACCTGCATTCTCAAGATAAAAGACGAAAAGATGAATTCTGAACTTGTGTTTGGACTACATATCTTATAAAAATTAAATGTGCTTAAGGTTCTCTACATATTCATCGACGGTGTCGGATTGCGCCCTGCCGCGCCGGACAATCCAGTCCATGCAGGCAACTGTCCCGCCCTGTGTAAACTGATCGCAGAGCATTCAGTGTCGATCGACGCCTGTCTGGAGGTCGAAGGACTGCCTCAAAGCGCGACCGGACAGACAGCCATGTTCACGGGCACCAATGCCGCGCGCCAAATGGGCAGACACTGCGAGGGATTTCCCGGTCCCACGCTCAGGCGCATAATCCACAAAACCAACCTGTTTATCGAACTGACCCGCAAAGGGCGGCGCTGCTGTTTTGCCGACGCCTACATGATCGATAAAATCAGCGATCTGGAACATCGCCGCTTTAAATCGGTTACCACCGTAATGGCACTCACACAACCGGAGACAATCCTGATGCGTGATGATCTGTTGGAGAACCAGGCGGTTTCGCACGACATAACCCGAACCTACCTTGTCGACAAAGGCCATGATCTGCCGCTCATCAAACCCCATCAGGCTGCTGAACATCTGATTCAGGTGGCGCGTGCCAACGACTTCACTCTCTTTGAGTTTTTCCTGACCGACCTTGCCGGACACTCGCGCAACTATCAGGCAGCCTGCGAGACACTCATTATGCTGGACCAATTTATCGAGATTGTCCAAGCTCTCTGCAAAGCCACAAACATGCTGCTGATCATCACCAGCGACCACGGCAACATCGAGGATATGGGCACCAAAAGCCACACCCGCAACCCTGTGCCGCTTGTGGCCGCAGGACCAGGTGCGGAGATCATAACAACCAATGCCTCCAATCTTACGCAGATCACACCGCGAATTCTCAGGGTCTTCTGAAAATCAGATGTCCGCTCCAAAGCTGCTTTCAGCCGCAACCAAAGTGAGG
>JAGYOL010000255.1 GCA_018399555.1 Kiritimatiellia bacterium
ATAAACACCTTGACGTAAATCGATATAATAACGCGTTGCAATCAGAATTGCAAGCGACATTTTACAGTTGCCACAAGGTGTCTAAAATTGCTAGTGTACGCTCATTACAAAAAATGAATCATTGGAGGAGCTGAAATGAAAAGAGCATTTGGTTGCGCTGTCGCGTATTGCATGATCGTTGCAACTCTCTTGTCGGCGGATTATGGGGTTGTCAACAGCGAGGGTTTTGTAAATCTCTTCAATGGAAAAGATTTGACCGGCTGGAACGGCAATGTCGATGGATATGCGGCAGAGAATGGTCTGCTGGTCTGTAAGGGCGGCGGTCGCCTGTTTACCGATAAAGAGTACGATAATTTTATTCTGCGTTTTGAATTTAAACTGCCGGAAAATGCTAACAACGGACTCGGAATCCGCTGTGAAAAGGATAAAAACCCAGCGTTTTACGGGATGGAAATTCAGATTCTGGATGACACCGGGCCGAAATATAAAACGCTCAAGGATTGGCAGTATCATGGCTCGATTTACGGAGTGGTACCCTCAAAAAAGAAGAAGGATGGTTCCTCTTTTCTGAAGAAGACCGGTCAGTGGAACTTTCAGGAGGTGCGTGCGGTCGGCGATCACGTCATGGTGATACTCAACGGTGAGGTGATCGTAAATGCCTATCTAGATGACATTACCAAAACACCCGACAACAAAGAGCATCCCGGATTGCACAACAAGAAGGGATTTATCGGCTGGTTGGGACACGGCTCCCGCATCGAGTGGCGCAACATCCGCATAAAGGAGGTGCCTGCCGATTACAAGGTTGTGTCGGCTGAGGACAACGTGACTCCACCGGAGGGGTTCGTCGCACTTTTCGACGGCAGGACTCTGTCAAACTGGAAGGGTGTCACCAGAGAAAAACGCTTCGATAATCCGCTGGTGCGCCAGAAGGCTGATCCGGAAGAGGCCCGGCTGATGCAGCGCAAGGCCTACGGACTGATGCGCCAGTTCTGGCATGTGCGCGATGGAGGGGTGCTCTATTTTGACGGCGGCGGCTACAGCATCGCCACCGCTAAGGATTACGCCGATTTTGAAATGTATGTTGACTGGCGCCTTATGACGGTGCGCGGCGACAGCGGGCTCTATCTGCGCGGTACTCCGCAGGTGCAGATATGGGATGCGCACAACCAATGGAATATCGGCTCCGGCGGACTCTACAATAACAAGAAAAATCCGAGCAAAGCTCTGAAAATAGCCGATAATCTGATCGGTGACTGGAACACCTTTTACATCAGGATGGTCGGCGAACGGGTGACGGTTAAACTCAATGACGAGCTGGTGGTTGACAACACGGTTCTCGAAAACTATTGGGACCGCAAACAGCCGATCTTTCCGAAAGAACAGATTGAACTGCAGTGTCACGGCGATCCGATCGAATTTAAGAATATCTATATCCGAGAACTCTGATCTCAGAATCTGGTGCCTCGGAGGGCAACGAAGGCACCCTTGCCGTAGCCGGGCAGAATCAAATCCGTTGATTCAGCCGGGATCAGGGTCTGTCTGGCGATCAAATCATGGAAACCGGCTGCGGTGAGTTTGCGGCAGAGTTCCTCTGCTGAAAAAAAGGTTGCATCTCTGTAAAAGACTGTGGCTCGGGCGGGGTCGCTGTACTGTCTGCCCAGCTCACTAGCGCGGTCAACAAACCCCACAATCAGGGAGCCCTGCGGCTTCAGAACTCTGAAAGCCTCATGCAGCGCGGTATTGGCATCATCGACAAAGCAGATGGTTGTGACCATCAGTGCCGAGTCGAATTCCGAGTCGTTGAAAGGCAGTGCTTCGGCCACGCCGTGCACCACCCGGATGCCCTGTGCTTCGGCTTTGAGAGCCATCTGTTCGGATGGCTCCACCCCTGTGCGGATGCCCAGCGGCACTGCGAATCTGCCGGAACCGACGCCTATCTCAAGAGCACTGTGAGCATCGGGAGGCCATATCTCACGGATTGCTGCCAGTTCGGCCTGGTAGAGATTGCTGTGTTTTTCAAACCAGGCTTCGTAGCGTTCGCTGTACAGATCAAAAGGTTCCGTCTTGGCCATTTTCCACCCTCTCCCTGTGTGTCTTATGCCCTTCACCGTAGGGCAATATCCCGCTCAGCGGGATTGCTGGTGTTATTACGTAGGGCGGTGCTCC
>JAGYOL010000256.1 GCA_018399555.1 Kiritimatiellia bacterium
AGCCGCACAGCAACTCGATTCCTTGTGCTTCCCGGTAATCTCCTCAAATGGCTGAACCCGCCATAATTGTTGATTTGTGCGGAGCAGGAGGCGAGTCGCTATGCGGCTCGTCATGAAGTAGATCGTCTTTACCTGATGAATGCATCTTTTTTATCGAGCCGCACAGCAACTCGATTCCTTGTGCTTCCCGGTAATCTCCTTAAATTACCAAGCGATGAAACTCTAATGACAAACGTACACTTTAGTGTCGGTTATTCAAGACAGTCGATTAACTGTGCCAGCGCATCATCCACCGGATCACGTCCGCCATCCGTGACATGGGCGGCAGCCTGGTCGAAGGCCGTCAGTGCGTCACGCTGACTGCGTACGATGTGCGCGCGCATCCAGTTCTGCGCAGCGACCTCATCCCCACGTCGCAACGCCCGTTCAATTTTGGAATGATGCCGCCAAACCCAGGCCAGATGCTGGATATCACGCTGATGACTGTGATGTCCGAAGAAATGGTTGCGCTGATAGGCACTGGTTACAATCTGAATCGCCAGCCGATTTCCGGCTGCTTTCAGCAACAGTAGATGAAATGTCAAATCATAAGAAAGAAAAGCAATCAAATCCTCGCCTTCCAACAGTTTATTCTCTTGACTTCGCAATCTTAAAATAATCGTACGCATCGCATCACAGAGTCTGCGCAGCTCCTGTCGTTCCTCACGATGTAATTTGCGGATGGCCTGGAAGATAGCGTAACACTCAATTACCATACGCATCTCATAGGCATCTTTAATCTGCCTCCGGTCCATTTGAGCGACAAATGTACCAATCGAAGGTGTCTGATAGAGAACATTTTCCTGGATAAGGCGCCTGATCGCTTCACGTACAGGGGTACGGCTTATTCCACACGCCGTCGCAATTGTATGCTCTGAGATTTTTTGACCAGAAACCAGCTCTGAAGTCATGAGCTTGCGCACAATATGCTTATAAGCTATATCGCTTAATTTATCGGCCACAACCACCTCTCAACCCGTGGAAAAATATACTCACACGCATCTCCTTATTTCGCAACAACGTAGCAAATGATCGTTAAAATGTCTATTGTTACTTGCCACGCTGGCTTATAAACCCGATCACATAAACACACAGGTGAAAACACTTGTACCGCATTTACGAACTCGCAACGGATCACTACGGTTTGTCTATGATATCGGCCTGACCGAGGCTGCCCGCGGCCAGATAACCGCCGCTCTCACCAGTTTTATGCGCAGAAGCCCAGAAAGAATAAAGACTGCCGTTTTTAAGATGGAAACGAATACGCACCGGACGTCCGGCAACAGCGGAGAGATCATCGGCTCCCTTCCAGAGAAGCGGTGCTAAAGTCTTGTCAACGCTCAACATCTGCGAGTTTTCCAAAGTGAATGGTTGAATCACCTGATTATCAGCATCCAGAATTTCAGCGCGTAGTTCGCCCTGCGGACAATCAGCGTTGACAAAAAGATACCTGCCGCTGAATTGAAGCGGACGGGTTGTCAGGGCTGCACGGCGTTCGCCGGCATTCAGCGAGGCAAAGCCGTCGCGCCGCAATATCGCCAAGCCGATGCTGGCACCATGATAGATGCCGCGTGAGCCATCTGGTGCAATACCGGAATAGGCGCAGTACGGAAAGAGCAGACGGTCTCCATCGATCAGGCAAACCCCGGTCGTACTGTGCAGGTAGGCGCGATCCCAGCTTCCCTCGGTACGTGTGGCAGGAATAAAGGCGCGGCGGTCCGGACGATGCCAGTAAAAACCATCGCGACTGTAACCGATTTTCAGCTCGGTAATTTTAGGATATTTCCCTTTGGCGCAAATATTGTTAGGCGGGCCTAGATGCACATAAAAGATACCGAGCATAACCGACTCATAGGCCACCGCGTTCAAACTATAGAGCTGTGGATCACATTGCGCGACAGGATCAGGCTCATCCAATCGGTCGGCGTTACACCAGTAAACCGAGTTATCAAAACCATGCTCTTTTAAAAATATCGGACTCTCTGCATAATAACGGCAACGTCCGCGGCTGCCACCGCGCTTCACGCTGTAAACCCAGACCGAGCGGACAATCGGTATGGAACTTTGCCCGGAGCTAGG
>JAGYOL010000257.1 GCA_018399555.1 Kiritimatiellia bacterium
GTAAATTTGCGACCAGTATTGTAAAAGGGATCAAATGCTCTTTGAGTCTGATGGGTATCTGCAATGATTTTATGGCGGAACCCTTCAGCCATTTTTTGGTGCCGGAACGGGAGATCATCCGCACGCGGTTGATTGAACTCGGTGTGGGAGAGGGGGGAGCTGGGGAAGCGAGTTAAGCCGGGGTAAGTAGAGGCAGAGAGATTGGAGACCGCCGGTCCTCGGCGGGCATTTTAGCACGGAGGTGCCCGGTGTCGTTTCTTTAATGCGGAACTATGCCGCGGCACAGCGGTGGCACTGAGGGGAAGATTTTCGCGCAGAGGCGCGGAGGCGCAAGGGAGAGTGGATGGGAAGTGGACGGTGGAACGTTCTAGAGGTTCACTATTCAATCTTCTTTTTTTACGCTCTTCATTGCGTCGACTGTGTCGTCGCAATAAATCGTCAGCTCGGCCTTCGCAGTTTCGCGCGCAATGTAGTAGCCGCTCTGTGAGCGGCACCCTGTAGGGCGGGTGACCCCACCCGCCGTTTGAGAGTTAAGAGGATTTCTGGAGATAAGATTTTTCCATGCCACATGCGGTGGCGGCTGGAGAGCTGAAAATCGGAATGAGGAAGTTGATATGCGATTACCGTTGATAGATTTAGTGGTGTTTCTGATATATATGGCGGAGGTTGTGCTCTTTGGCTGCTCGTTTTTCTTCAGGTCAAAGGAGGGCGAAAGTGCGGGACTTTTCACCTCGGGTGCCGGACGCCTGCCAGCCTGGGCGGTGGGGATGTCGATTTTCGCCACCTATATCAGCAGCATCAGTTTTCTGGCGCTGCCCGGCAAAGCCTATGGTTCTGATTGGAACGCCTTTGTTTTCAGTTTGTCGATTCCGCTTGCGGCCCTGATTGCGGTACGCTTTTTTGTGCCGCTCTATCGTTCACTCGACAGTGTTTCTGCTTATAGCTATCTTGAACAGCGTTTTGGACCATGGGCGCGTATCTACGCTTCGCTCTGCTATCTGGTGACGCAGATCGCGCGCATCGGCGCGGTGACCTATCTGCTGGCACTGCCGATGAACGCACTGCTGGGTTGGTCGGTGCCAGCTATCATTCTTGTTACTGGTGTCGCCGTGGTTCTTTATTCTATGATGGGCGGCATACGCGCTGTGATCTGGACCGATGCGATACAGGGCATTGTGCTGATCGGCGGCGTGCTACTCTGTCTGGCGGTGCTGCTGATCAGGATGCCCGGCGGTATGACCGAGGCGTTGCGAATCGCGACCACAGAGAACAAATTGAGTCTGGGCAGTTTCAGTTTACTCGACTGGTCAACGCAGACCTTTTGGGTTTGCATGGTTTACGGTCTTTTTATCAATCTCAATAATTTCGGAATCGACCAGAACTATATCCAGCGTTATATGAGTGCCCGCAACATGAAAGACGCGGTTCGTTCCACTCTCTTCGGTTCCTTTTTATATGTACCGGTGTCGTTGCTCTTCTTCTGTATCGGAACAGCTCTCTTCTGCTATTACAGAGCCGTACCGGATGCTCTGCCGGCTGAAGTGGCGGCGGCACCGGACAAGGTTTTCCCCTATTTCATCGTCAATGCGTTGCCGGTCGGTATCACCGGACTGCTGATTGCCGCGGTCTTCGCCGCCGGTATGAGCACCATTTCAACCAGCCTTAACAGCGGCGCAACTATTATGATGACAGATTATTACAAGCGTTATTTCAAGAAGGATGCGGATGATAGAGCGGAGGTCAGGTTTCTGCGCATTGCCACTGTGCTGCTTGGAGTTGCCGGTATCGGCTGCGCACTGGCTATGATAAAGGTACAGAGCGCACTTGATGCATGGTGGGCAATGCAGTCGGTCTTCAGCGGCGGCATGCTGGGACTTTTTCTGCTGGGTTACTTTTGCAGAAAAGCGCGTAATTTCGAGGCGGCGGTCGGCGTTGTGCTCGGTCTGCTGGTGATCGCCTGGATCACACTGCTGCAGAATAAATTCGAAGAGCTGCCGCAATTGCATACCAATCTCTCGATTGTGCTGGGAACCATGACAATTTTCATTGCGGGGTTTTTGCTGACTAGTATCTCTCACAG
>JAGYOL010000258.1 GCA_018399555.1 Kiritimatiellia bacterium
CCCTGCCTGTCGGCAGACAGGCGGCTACGCTGGGTTAGGTCGACAAGCAAAGCCGGAGGGATTTTTCAAAACCAATTAAATTTTACCGCCGCTGATGGCTTCACCGATATTCAGCAGATGTTCGCGTATGCGTGTGTAGGCACTCATCATGTCCATACACGCCACAATTTTCATCGGCACCACGCTGTTGTTTTCGAGGCGTTTAATCTGTGAATCACGCACCTGTTTGATCAGAGTTTTTATATTTGCTGAGTCCGCATTCATATGCAGAAGTTGATCCGGTGCCTTTTCGACATCACAGCTGATCGCATTATCAACATATTTGCAGAAGTTTGTGATCTGATCATGCACTGCGAGCATCTCCGCGCGTCCTTCACTGGAAATGACAAACTTGTTGGTGCGCAACCGTAGCAATATTTTCAGAAGCGTGACAACATCATCACTGACCGACTCCAGTTCATCCGCGATACGCAATAGTGCTCTGGCTCTGTTGGCAACCTCCGACTGCAGGTGGCCGGTCATGACTTTACCGAGAAAATCGGTGATCTCGCGCTGAATATTGTCCAGGATATCCTCGCGATGAAAAATATGTTTTTCAAGATCCTCGTCAACCTGACCCTCCAGCAGTTTACGGAAGGTGTCGAGCAAATCGATATTACTCTCTCCCATAAAGGCCACCTCGCGTGCGGCCTGCTCCACCGCCAGAACCGGCGTTGCGATGACACGTTCATCCAGCACAGTGAGCCGCGGAATCTCCTTAATCCTGGCATCCGGAATCAAACGTCGGATAATGTTGGCGAATTGATGCACAAAAGGCAAAAACACCAGGGTGTTGGCTGCATTGAAACCGGTATGCAGATAGGCAATAACGGTATTGATGTTTGTGAATTTACGGCTGCCGTCAGCCTCTGTGGCTTCTTTGAGCAGCGTCTCCATACCCGGCACCACCCATTTCAGGAAAAACGGCAGGATAAGAACGACACCGAAAATATTGAATAAGGTATGAGCGAGGGCGGCACGCCTTGCTTCCGTGGTGCCGCTCAGCGATGCCAGCCAGGCAGTGAAGGTCGTTCCGATATTCATCCCCAGCACCGAGGCTGCCGCTGTGTCAAAACCGATCACCCCCGTGGAAGCCAGCCCCATTGTGATAGCCGTTGTTGCGGATGACGATTGAATCAGGGCGGTGAAAACCGCACTGACTGTTATACACTTGATCAGGCCCATAACATCCCTCGCCTGAAGCAGAGCGAAGAAGTTCTTAACGGCCTGATCTTTTGCAATCGGGTCCATGCCGGCTTTCATGGTGTACAGACCATAAAAAATCAGACCCAGTGCCAGAAAAACCAACCCGACATTTTTAATCCGCTCCCGTTTGGCGAAGAGATAAACAAGCGTCGAAGTGCCGATAAGCCCCAACCCGAGTTTCTCGGCTGAGGGCAGCACGGCGATAATCCAAGCGGTGACGGTAGTGCCGATATTAGCACCCAGAATAACATTGATCGCTTGCGGCAACGTCATCAGGCTGGTGCTGACAAATCCCACCACCATGGCGGTCACAATCGAGCTGGACTGCACGACAGCTGTTACGAAACTGCCGGTACAAACACCGGCCATACGATTGTTTGTTGCAGTCGCAACCAGTTTACGCAGACGATTGCCGGCCAAAGCCTGCAAGCCTTCAGACAGCTCCTTCATGCCCAGCAGAAAAAGACCAAGTCCGCCGAAAACCATAAGCAAAACTTTGATCCCGTCAATATGTTCCATCTGACCGCCTCCGGTTTAAAACCATTACCGTACAATCGGTGTTAAAAATCAACATAATCTTAACAAAACTCTAACACTCTGAGAAGCACCGGAACAATCCTAACGGAAATCTAACAAATCACGGCTTTAGTGTGCTGTTTGGGACGAAGTCGTGCCGCTTGAACTAAATTGAACCGCACCCCGCTCAAGTGGAGCTATTTGCGCTGTGAAAACACCCAATGGATTCAAGGATGA
>JAGYOL010000259.1 GCA_018399555.1 Kiritimatiellia bacterium
GATGATCGTGCGATAGAGGTTAGGGGTTAGAGCGAAGAGTTTAACACAGAGGCACGGTGCACGGTGAGTTGTGGGAAGAGGGAAGAAAGAGTTTGAAACCACAACCAGCCGTCGTACCGCTGAGCGGCACTATGGCGGTCGCAGAAAAACACAAAGTGCAGATGGAATTGGACTGGAAAACTTGAAGAGAGACAGAAAAATTGCGATTGCGCTCGGGTTAACTCTGGCAGCCGGATTGTTGCAGGGTGAAACCGTCGCGCTCTGGAAGCTGGGTTACGATCAGACCGGCACACAGCTGAATACGCGCTGTCTGGTCAATCCAGCCAACAATCTGGAGGGCAACGGTGCGATCGCAATGACCTCTGCAGTTGACCGCTGGAGGGAGCTGCCGCCCAAGCCGGACGGCAGTTCCCTGCTGGCTTCTCCAACCAATCGGAATGCAGTTGCGCTCTCACCCAACGCTGCAGCTCCCTTCACTTCACTGACGAGCGGAACTATGGCAACCCGGCTGAACATAACCAACAGCTTCACAATTGAAGGCTGGCTGAATGTTAAAGATAACCCGGTGGATACAGGGTGGCACTATCTTTGCGGTGCGCACCTCGCAGGTAGCGGGCGCTGGATTCTTTCTTTGAGGAACGGGGGCACCAACTGGGTTATCTACGTCAACTCGCTGATATGGGACACACCTTTCCCCGTTAAAAACGATCCTGCTGCAACCAACACATGGCGTCATCTGGCACTGACCTACGATCATGATGGCGGTCTCAATGGACGTGGGGTATGGGAACTTTTTGTGGATGCCCTAAGCTGCGGTCAACTGACCAATTCCGCGCCGATTACCTCTTTAGCGACATCCGAGAGCATATTTGCGCTAGGTGGTCGTCCGGACAGGCTGAACACGGGAAATATCGAGCTGGACTACTGGCGTGTGTCGGACAGAGTTCTGCAACCCGTTGAATTTTTAAACGCATCGGAGATCATCAGCGTCCGGCAGAGTGCCGGTTTGTTAATGATGGTGGGCGGCACGCTCGCGACAACTGGCGAACGCACCGTTCCTTTGCAGGGCACCGGTGCGGAGCTGGCATTAGCCGATCAATTTGAAACCGACATTTTAACGGAGGGTGCGCTGCTTTTTCTGGATCGCAGCTACACCCTCTCTTTCGCCCCCGACTGGCTGCGCGGCCAGAAGTTTTTGCGCACCAGAATAACCGGAGGATACCTGATAACGGTGACTCAGGGTGGAATTCTGACTGCGATAACCGCTGATCCAGACTATCCGGAGTCGTCCGCATACACTCAAAGCGCTCTGCTGGAATCACTGGGATTCATTTGGATCAAGGCACCGGATAATTTTCAGCTTTTCGGTACATCTCCCGGAGATATCAGCCGCACCTACCAGAAACAGGTTAATACCGGCGACACTCTTCTGTTCCCCAAATGGGTTGTGCTGGCCGGACTCACCGACGCAATTGGTCCTGAACCGCCGTTCGATACTCTGGAAGGGCGGGGAGAACTTATTTATAACGGCATTGAGTTGAGCACCAACTGGCCGCCTGCGAGTGTTGACACAACTGATTGGTCTCCAATGTCGGTGCCTTACCTCGAAAATCCGCCGGCATTGATTCATATTGACATCGGACGGCAGCTCTTTGTTGATGATTTTCTGATTGAGTCAACCACGCTGGAGCGTGTTTTCGGAACACCGGAAAAATACTCCGGCAACCCGGTTTTGTCACCGCAGAGCGCATTGGAGCTGAATGGGATCAACAACGACGCCGCTGTCCCGAAAAGCGGCGGTTTGTGGTGGGATCCACATGAAGAGATATTCAAATTGTGGTATGAGGCGGGATGGATTAACACCATCTGTTACGCCACCAGCT
>JAGYOL010000026.1 GCA_018399555.1 Kiritimatiellia bacterium
AATGCTTGATTTCATGCAGAAAAGGAGTCGATTTTACTATATTTCAAAGACATGACGTCCAAAATGCGCTTGCAACCATTATGGAACGCTCTCTAAGCATTTTCCGGTCATAACAAAATATTATTTAGTCTGGAAAATCATCCTCACAGGCGTTACAGTGAGGCTATATCTGAAGACTTTTTCAGCGGAACCGAATTTGGAACTACGACCCCGATGATCCTTCCAGACCCGAAGTGCTCGAGAGCCATCGTATCGTACCGCGAAACCTCAATCTGTTCCATCCGCTGATTGCACCGCTTATTGATTTATTGTAAACCTGAAGAAAACTTTTCATGGACATCTTTTCTGTTTTTTATTGTTCTTGTAAAAGAAAGGATGCCATGTTTTTAACTGCAAGTCACGGTAACTCAACAGAAAATCTGTGTAATCTGTGGATAACTTCTTCAGTTGGATATTCCTTGTTGGTTATTGGATATTGGGTTGCGGGCAACGCTCGCGCTAGGTTCTTTGTGGATAATTACATGTCTACAATTATTTTCGCGTCATTGCTGCTCTCCCGCAAAGCGGGATCACTGCCCCACATTCGTGGAGCCCAGCTCGCCTGCGGCTCGGTTCCGCGTTTTTCGTAGTTAAAATAATTTGGTTGCACTATGTCCCAATTTCTCAGGCCAATGTCCGGTTGGAAACCGGACCTACATCATGCTCACGGCTGCCGCAAATGTTTCAGATAGAGCTGAGCGCAGGCGCGGGCATCCGACAACGCCTCATGGTGGTTCAGTTCAATCCCGAACTGACCACACAATACATTCAGAGCACATGGCTTAAAACCTTTAGTTCTGTAAATTTCATTCTGCATCTTCCTTTATTAAGTTATTTCTTCCAAAGCAGCTTTAGTTGATACTGGCGTACAGATGGCGTATCTGCTATACTGCGGTATGTTCAATCGTAATTTAATAGTGGCGGTTCTGATTGCCGCACTCTGTATTTATGCCGTTGTCTGGTGGAGAGGCCGACCTCTTCATCAAGCGCGCCGTGTTCTGAACAGAGCGGCGCAGGTGGCCTCTGTTACAACTGAGGACAATGAGATCAAACGGAGGATGAAGGCGCTCGCACTGCGTGATTTTGTCGGCTATGAACTGCATGTCGACATCGAGGATTTGGCGCGGGATGCCGATTTGATGCAGGAGGATGTAGTAACTGCCTGGCTCTATGCGGTTGGGTTGAACCGCTATCTGACGATTGAAATAAACGGGATTGAGCTGATCTCGGCCGATGATGAGCGGATTGCAGTCCGTGCTCTGGCGGATGTTGACTCCAATTATGAACGGGGTGTCTATTCCAAGGTTTATCCGGTCGAGATTGAGTTGCTGAAGGCGGAGCGTAAGCTGCGTGTCAGCTCCCTTAAAACAAGTTTGCAGCTCCCATTAGAGGTGATCGAATGATGAGAGAAATCGTAGGCTGGACAGTGGTTGCAACGCTGTGCTGTTCGGTGAGGGGCACTGAGTTTACTCAGCCCGCCGAATGGAATGTTGTCAGTACAAACGCGGTCAGGCAGTGGCAGGCAAGCAAACAGCAAATGAAGAGTGATGATCTGCTGGTGCTGAACGGGGTCATGGCTGATAAACGTAGCGGCGAGGTGCGGCTGCTGGCCGAGGCGGTAGGACACAGCAGCGATACGATCGTTGAATTTCTGTTGATCGGCCCTCACAGTGATCGTGCCTATGAATCAGCTGCTGTCACAGTTGCCGCGCCCGATGCGATTGTCAGGGCAGTGGAGTTCACAGGCGTAAAAAGAGGGGATTGCGTTGATGGGCTGAACTTCCGATTCGTACCGCGCGGGGAGCGCTTCCGCTTTGCATTCCGTCCTCTGGATTCAGATGTGGCTGAACAACCGCTCAGCTCTCTGTTGCGCGAGAGTGAATCCGATGATTCCCTGTTGAACGAGGACGGCTTTGTCTTCGCTGGCGGTGAGTGGAAGATGCGGGACGGCGTGCTGAGCTGTGTCACCGCAACTGCTCCTCCCTGTGCGGTGGTCTCTCTTTACAACGAGAAATCCATCTTTGATCTGCCTTTTCAAGCGGGACAGAGTGAAGTCTACGGTCGCTTTAAAATGCGACGGAATCTGCCGCAGGGCACGCTTTTGGAGATAATCCTGCGTCCGACCGACGGCACCGCTGTTCTTTCGTTGGATGTCACCGCTCTCTCGTCTGAAAGCGGTATCCGGCTGACGCTAAGTGATTCTGAGGGCGAGGTCAATCAGACCTCAGCTTTAAAAGATGCGCTTGAGTGGCTGCGTAATAAACAGGAAGGCGGAGCTGAGCTCTATCTCCGACTGAAATTTGATCCGGCACTGACACTGCGTCAGGCCCGCGAGATCGCTGCAGTTTTTGATCTGCTGGACGGTCAGGGGCTGCATCTCTACGGCAAGGCTGATCAGAGTGTTTACTACAAGGCCTTTCTGCCTCGTGATGAGTGGCGTAAGCGGGAAAGCCGTGTTCCTCAGCCATTTGAGCTGCGTATAACCCGGAACAGGGAAAATAAGATTGAGCGCAAATTTATCTTCATTGAAGAGGACTGGAGTGTCGAGGGCCTTGACCCCGCTTTGACACCGCATGAGTTTGATTGCAGCAGTTGGGATGAACTGCCGGGGTTGCTTGAAAAGAGTGCCGGTCCGGAAAACAAGGTGCGGGTTCTTTTCGTTTTCGCGCCCCATGATATGCCGCTGCGTGAATTTATGCCGGGTATTAACGCGCTCTCAGAGCAGTTGCCTCTTGTGCATGTTTTCAACGAATAAATAAATAGGATGTTTTGACGATGCTACAAAGAATGATGTTTGGATTGCTGTTCTGTTGCGTTTTGATCGATCAGATCGGTTTGGGTGCGGTAGGACGACTGCCACTTAACGACAACTGGAAAGTCAAGCAGGTCAGAGGACGTAACTGGTATCCGGCTCAGGTGCCGGGGGTGGTGCAGAGCGACCTGATGCGCAATGATATTATACCCGATCCTTTTGTAGGAATGAACGAACGTGCCGTGCAATGGGTGGATAAAGAGGACTGGGTGTACGAGACCACCTTTGAGCTGGGCACCGAGTTACTTGAACACGACAATCTGCGGCTGGTTTTCGAGGGTCTGGACACCTATGCCGATGTCTATCTGAATGATGTGAAGGTGATTGTGGCCGACAATATGTTCCGGTGCTGGCGTACCGGTTGCAAGGACCTCCTGTTGCCTGGCGAAAATACGTTGCGGGTTTGTTTTCATTCCCCGATCAAACGCGATCTGCCCAAATTTATGGCACTCGATTATGAGTACCCCGCGTTGAACGATCAGTCGGAAAACGGGGGGATTCTGAACTATAAAGTCAGTGTTTTCGCTCGCAAAGCAGGTTATAACTATGGCTGGGACTGGGGACCGCGGCTGGTTACAATGGGCATCTGGCGTCCGGTTTATCTTGAGTACTGGAATACAATGCGTCTCGAGGACGTCCATATTTCAACCTCCGAGGTCTCCGAGCGTTCCGCACGTATCGAAGTTGAAATAGAACTAGATTCACTGCGCTCCTGCCTGGGCCGGTTTCAGATCAGTAATGCGACCAGCGGTCTGATCTATGCCGAACGCCCGGTTACAATCACCCGGGGCTCCAATCGTTTTAATCAAGCTTTTATATTAAAGAATCCCCGCCTTTGGTGGAGTAACGGATTGGGAAGTCCGACGCTCTATGATTTCAAGGTGACCGTTGCTGTTGATGGGAGGGTTTATGACAGCCGGACAGTGCCCGTCGGTATCCGTTCAATCCGCCTGGTGACCGATCGTGATATGAACGGCAGGGGCTCAAGCTTCTACTTTGAACTCAATGGCGAACCGGTGTTTATGAAAGGGGCCAACTATATTCCCAACGACAGCTTTATGCCACGTGTTTCCAAAGAGCGCTATCGTGATGTGGTTGCGCGTGCGGTTGATGCCAATATGAATATGCTGCGCGTCTGGGGCGGCGGCATCTACGAGGATGATTATTTCTATGAGTTGTGTGATCGGAACGGCATTCTGATCTGGCAGGATTTCATGTTTGCCTGTAGCCTCTACCCTTGCGACGACCAGATGGCTGCGAATATCCGTGCCGAAGCGGTTGATAATGTGAAAAGACTGCGCAATCATGCCTGCATCGCCCTGTGGTGCGGCAATAACGAGATGAACGAGGGCTGGCACTGCTGGGGCTGGAAACAGCGCTTTACCAAGCTGGGGCTGGCAGATAAGGTGCTAGGGGAATATAACCGTGTTTTTCTGGATATTCTGCCCTCCGTGGTCAAGGAATATGATCCCAAAACAGACTACCGCTCGAGTTCGCCTTACAGCGACCTGTACCCCTCTGAACGCAATGACCTCTCCGGAGATCGTCACAACTGGGATGTCTGGCATGGACAGGCCCCCTTTGCCGTTTACGAGCAGGCCGTTCCGCGTTTCATGAGCGAATACGGCTTTCAGTCATTTCCGCAACTATCCACCGTCAAACGCTATAACCCGGATGAGAAACATTGGGATATTGAATCGGATGTCATGCTGGCTCATCAGCGTCATCCACGCGGCAATGAACTCATCCGCATCTATATGGAACGCAACTACCGGGAACCGAAAGATTTTGAAAGCTTTCTTTATATGAGTCAGTTGCTGCAGGCCGATGGAATGCGGCTTGCTATCGAAGCACACCGCCGCAATATGCCCTACTGCATGGGAACGCTCTACTGGCAGCACAACGACTGCTGGCCGGTGGCATCCTGGTCTACCTCGGATTATTACGGCAACTGGAAGGCCGCGCATTACAGAGTGCGTGCCGGCTTTGAAGATGTGATCGTTTCACTGACCCGCGCTGACGACCGGTTGCAGCTATATCTGGTTTCGGATCTGCGCCAACCTCTCTCCGGTATGATAAATCTGCGTATGCTTGATCTCTCCGGTAATCTTCTGCGCGAACGCTTCGAAAAGGTCGGCCTCGGAGCCAACACCGCCAACAGAGTTCTGGATATCGACTACTATGATTTCATAGCATCAAACGCACCGGAAAATGTGGTGCTTCACACTACCTTTGAGTCCGGAGATATCAGGGTACAAAGTGTAAATTTTCTCGCGCCGCTCAGGCAGGTCGATCTACCTCCGGCATCTTTGCAAACCGATATATCGGCATTCAACGGCGGCTTTTCAATCTGTGTGTCGAGCGATCTGTTCGCCCGCGGGGTCTATCTCTCCGTTGACCACGAAAAGCCGCTGTTTTTCAGCGATAATTACTTTGACCTGCTGCCGGGAGAGAAGAAAATCGTGGTTGTGCGTACATCGATGAGCGAGTATGAATTCCGTAATCGGCTGCGTGTTATTTCAATGTGCGACGCTGTTGATTAACCCGGCTTTCTATGCTGATTCTTAGCCCAAAAACCGGCCAGAATTGTTTTCGCTGCAAAAAGTCGGTTAAAATTGGAGATAGAGTGTAGGATGTATGTGCCTTGCAAAGATGAGGTAGTTCTGCGGGGTGGTGACGGATGCTGGCTGAGTTTCAGAAATCCGCTAAGCGTTTTGCGTGCGGATAGGCATGACCAGGTCATACCAGTACTGAATGAAGCTGCCAGTTGCGGAAAATGGGCCGTCGGGTTTGTCAGTTACGAAGCGGCCCGCGCATTCGATCCTGCATTTCCCGCGAGTAAAATTAATTTACCGCTGGTTTGGTTCGGTGTGTACGATGAGCCGTTGAAAATTGATCTGCCCGCAGTGCCGGAACCCGGCCCGTTGAAATGGCGGTGTGACCAGACACAACGGGAATATTCGGAAAAAGTCGCAAGAATTAAACATTATATTGCCGAGGGTGACACTTATCAGGTGAACTACACACTCAGATTTAAAAGCTCGCTCAATGATCCCTGGCAGTTTTTTGTCAGCCGTATGTCTCATTCGCGATTCAGTGCTTATATCAGAACTGCGGATCAAATTGTCTGCAGTTCGTCGCCCGAGCTTTTTTTTGAACTGAACAACAAGCTTATTATCTGCCAGCCGATGAAGGGAACGGCGCGCGGCAGAGAAGACCTGCTGAATTCCGTGAAAGATCGTGCTGAAAATGTCATGATAGTGGATATGATCCGTAACGATCTCGGACGAATCTGCTCACCGGGCTCGATTGTTGCCAATCCTCTTTTTGCGGTGGAGAGGTGGGGTGATATTCATCAGATGACCTCCACGGTCAGGGGCCTGACCTCTGCCACCCTGACAGAAATTTTCGCGGCTCTTTTCCCTTGTGCTTCAATAACCGGTGCGCCTAAGTGCGCGAGCATGAAGATTATTGATGAACTGGAATCTTCCGCCCGGGGTGTCTATTGCGGTGCTGTCGGGTATATCGCACCCGGGCGTCAGGCTCGTTTCAGTGTCGCTATCCGCACTGTTCAGATCGGACAATCCGATGGCGTTGCCATTTACGGCGCGGGGGGAGGGATTGTCTGGGCTTCACAACCCATGGCGGAGTGGTGCGAGTGCACACTCAAAACTGAAGTGCTGCACGCGGATACTGGCGGCATCGTTGATCCGGCAGTATGCGAAGTCAGCGCGACAGACAGAGCGTGCGTTGAACATCGGCTTGACTTTTGTCTGTTTGAAACCATGCTTTACGATAATGGGATCATTTATGTATGTGATCACATCGATCGGCTCTCCCGTTCCGCTTTGGAACTAGGGTTTAAATTGAATGTCGCAGAGTTGATTGACATACTTAATATTGTTTCCAGCGAACGGCTGCGATTAAGGTTGTCTTTGGCATCGGACGGGCGAATCACAGTTGAATCCGAGCTGTTTCCGAAAGAGGACGAAAAGCTGCGCAAGGTCTGTTTTGCCGCTGAACCCGTTGATCCGCAGAACAGAATGCTTTATCATAAGACATCAAAGCGCGAAATATACAATAAAGCAAAAACTGGTTTGGCTGACGTGGACGATGTTATCCTTTGGAATAAGCGGGGTGAGGTTACCGAAAGCACGGTTGCGAATGTGGTTGCAAGCATAGATGGAGAGATGATTACTCCTCCTTTACGGTGCGGCCTGCTGCCGGGCACTATGCGTGCTTCTCTGTTACGGGAAGGCGTGATTAAGGAAAGGGTTATCCGTTGTGATGAGCTGAATAAGGCAAGGAATCTATATCTGATTAACTCTTTGCGAGGCTGGATGAATGCCGAACTTAAAAACTGATTTCTGCATGCCTGCGGGCTGTATCAACAAATAAGGAAAAACATATGCCTGTAAATCTGAAGACAACCTGTACTGTGATTTCATTTGTTGCGCTCATCACGCTGACTTCGTCCGGAGCGGATATGCGCGGCGGGGGGGATGTCGATGCTTTGATGAAGTCGCTGGCTGCCGCACATGCGGCACGGAATCCGGCTTTTGCCGTTCCTCCGGCTGTCTACCACTTCGGACGCCGCTCTTTCACTCTGGACGAGTTTCATGACATGGAGATCGATGCGCAGGGTTCGACCTTTTTATTTGCACTGCGCGGTGGCGGAGTTCGCCTGCGACGCTGCCGTAATCTGACACTCAAAAATCTCTATCTGGATATGGAGAAGCCGCCGTTTATCCAAGGCACCATTCGATCGGTTGATCGGCGCAATAAAACCATCGACTTCGCGGTTGATGACGGCTTTCCCTCCCTGGCTGAGGCGGTTTTTCCCAGTAAACGGGCACGCCATGTGATTATGGATGCCGACGGTGTGCATGAACTGCCGCTGCCTGATGCGATCTGTGCACCGCCGACCGAACTGGAATCCGGTCTGTTACGGGCACGGGCAAACCGGCTTTTCGGTAAGGAGGGGTGCGACTTTGGCCCGGGCAGCAAAATCGTGATCAATATGCGCGGTGCCGGTGGCGGGATATCGGTTTATGAATCATCGGCAGTCATCCTCGAGGATGTGACTGTTTATGCGGCCGGTAGTTTCGCCTTTCATGAGAAGGGCAGAGCGGAGGGCGGCAATCTCTACCGACGCTGCAAGCTTGTGCCGCGCCCCGGTTCCGGCAGCATCTGGGCTGGTGCCGCCGATGCTTTCCATTCTATGAGTCAGAAGCGCGGGCCCCGCCTGGTGGACTGTGAGTTTTCCCGGGCATTCGATGACTTGATCAATATTCACGGTTTCATCAATCTGATCATAGAAAAGCAATCCGATGATACGCTACTGCTGGCCGGCCCCTTTGGTCAGGATTTTGATCCCGGCGACACACTCAGGTTTTATCACTACCCCGACGCGGTGCCCTGCGGCGAAGCTGAGGTCGTCTCCGTCACAACCCTCGAAAAACCGAGTATTAAAGAGGTCGAACAACGCGCTGCCGCTTATTTTGCCGATCTTGTGAGTACGCATCATCCGGTCAGAAGTTTTCACGGTGCGCCTGTGCTGGTTAAACTTGATCGTCCGGTGGCAGTCAAAGCCTTCGATCTGGCGGTAGCTTCAACCTACGCCTGTCGTGGTGCCGTAATCGAAAACTGCCATCTGCATCATGGCCACGTGCGCGGCGTCCTGATCAAAAGTCCCGAGGCCACCCTTCGCAACTGCACGATCGAGCATATCCACCGTTACGGAATCGTGCTCTTTGCCGAGCAGTATTGGCTGGAAGGACCCTTTCCGCGCGGCATTGAAATTCTGAACAACACGCTGGTGAACTGCGGCTTCTCTTCGCTGAGGGAGAGTGCCTCAATTGCCGCCTTCAGTGCCTTCGGAGTGCCGCGCCACTCTCTTGCCCATGCCTACAATATCCGCGATATCACGATCTCCGGCAATACCGTCAGAGATGCACCCGGTATCGCCGTCAAGCTGGCTAATGTCGATGGCGCCCGCATTGAGAATAATACCTTCATCAACCCGCTATGTAAAATGCGCCAGGGGCAGAGTTTTGATTTAACCGCTGATATTCCGGCGGATGCCCTCAATGATGTGATGCGTACGCCCTATTACGGTATAGTCACACTAAGTAGCCGCAATGTGCACTGTAATGGCAACCGTGCCGAAAACACACCACCCGCCTGGCGTGGTATGGTCGGAGCAGGCTCCTGGTCGGAAAAGATTGAGGTTGAACTTCACGCAGCAAAACAATAGAATCACGTGATGAAAAATTCAGAGACTTTCTGTCGGACGGCGGCGAAACAAATTTGCTTTGCCGCGTTATGTGCGTTGACCGCGCAGGTCTGTGGGGCGGTGGATACCAGCAGCGCACCCGGAGTGGTGCTTGATCATCAGGTGATTGAATATGGATGGTTTAAAACTGCGCCGAAGGTTTTTATCTCGGATCCGGAGATACTGATCCTCTCCAACGGTGATTATCTGGCCGCACATGCTCTGGCCGGCGAATCATCCGATTCGGATAACTCCGGCAGAACCTCGGTTTTTCGCTCAACCAATGCCGGTGTCAGTTGGAGCAAGGTGCTTGAGATCACCGATCTGCTGCGTGCCAGTATGATCGAGCACAATGGCGCGGTCTATCTGATCGGTGTGAACAACGATGCCACCGGCAACAAGGCGGTAATCGCCCGTTCCACCGATTTCGGTGCCACCTGGACAAAATCCGCGCTGTTCAGTAAAGGTGGTTCGGCAACGCCGAACAATCCGGTGGTTGCTGACGGACGTATCTGGAATGCGGCCAGCACTGCCAGCTTCTCTGCCGCCGCCGATGCTGCCAATCTGCTGCTCGACAGTGCCTGGATCCTCAGGGGTGGCTTTCCGGCAGTTGATGATGCCTGGCCCGGCGGCTTTATCGGTGAAGGGCAGATCGCGCATTCGCCGGATATGGGCACCTTCATTATCCCCAAGGTAAAATACGAACCGCTGACCGCTCTGGCACGCATCTGCCCGGTCACCGGGTTTGTCGCCTTTGACCCTGACCGCGATTTCGTCGCACTGCCCGGCGGTGAAAAGAAGATCGGTGCCGGCTATGACCCGCTCTCCGGGCGGTTCTACGCCTTGACCCAGCCGATTCTGCCGATTCACTCCGGTTCTTCAATCGCCACGGATATGATCCGCAACAGTGCCGCCATCCTAAGTTCCAAAAATCTTTACAACTGGAGGATTGAAAGCTTCTTTCTCTATTCAAGCCGCATCGATACCGACGGCTTCTGCTATATGAACTTCGATATCGACGGAGATGATATGGTGCTGGTTTCACGTACCGCGTGGCCGGTCAGCGGCACCAGCGACAACCCCAGACGCGGACATGACTCCAATCTGCTGACCTTCCATCGACTTGAAAATTTCCGTACAATCCGTCCCGATTATTATCTCGCTCTCAGCGGCGGAACGGTTCGACGTTTTGAACGCACACCGGATCCTCGGGATCATGATCTGCCGCATGGCGATTTCGCGCTCGGCAGCAGTTTCGACGGTGCGCCGCTCTCTTCACCCGACGCTTTAGGGGCTGATTCTTCCAGCGGCGATGTCTATATTCGCGAGAGCGGCGGCAGAGTATTGCGCTTCGACGCGCTAGGCAATTACATCGGGAGTGTCGCCAGCTCTCCCGTCGCTCTGCAGACGGGCTCTCTGACAATCGCCCCGCCGCCGCGCGGTGAGTGCGCCTGGTCGCGCTCCAGTTCGGGTGGCTGGATGGATCAGCTCAACTGGTTCTACTGGGGCATACCGGGAACCGATGAGGATATCGCTGTTTTCGGCAGTGCCGCCACCGGTGCCGCCACGGTCACCCTGCCGTCTATCTCACATGATTGGCAGTTCAACGCCGACGGAGATACGGAGAAGTGGACCTCCAACAATGTCAATCTGTTGGCGGCTTCCGGCGGATTGCTGAGCGGCCAGCCCGCAACAGACGATCCCTATATCATGCGTGCCGGCCAGTCGTTCTTCGGTTCTGATGTGCCAAGCGTTACAGTCCGCCTGCGAGTCAGCACAACCCGAAGCTTCAATTTGCAGTTCTACTGGGGTACGGCACAATATACCGGTTATTCGGGTGACAGGGTTGTGACTGCAGCCTACAACGGCAAGGGCGAGTTCAGGGATGTTGTCTTCACTCCGGGCGGGCATCAGAATTGGGAT
Organism: Kiritimatiellia bacterium; assembly: GCA_018399555.1. Taxonomy (GTDB): domain Bacteria; phylum Verrucomicrobiota; class Kiritimatiellia; order RFP12; family UBA1067; genus M55B167. The sequence continues at coordinate 11,049 of JAGYOL010000026.1, forward strand.
GGACAGTTGATCAAGAGCATCCGCATCGATCCGGTTAACGGAGGCACCGAAACATTTGAAATCGATTCGATCACGGTTCAACGCCGAACCACACCGTTGAAAGGAGTGCGTTTCCGTCACAGCCATGCCTACACATTGAACGGTGAGGGAATCCTGGAGCTTAAATCTGTCAGTGGACTTAGCACAGTTGAAGCGCTCAGGGGACAGCATCAGATCGCGATGCCTGTTGTGCTGGACAATGCCGCTGATTTTTATTCGGAGCCTGGATCAACCCTGAGTTTTGCCGCCGGTCTGGATCTGGCCGGCAATACGCTCTCTGTTACGGGCAGCGGACTGTTCCTGCCGGGCGGTCTGACCATGAACAGCGGAATATTATCGGTTGAGCTGGGTTCAACGGTGACCCTCAATCCGGGTGCGATCGAGTACAGCGGTACGCTGGAATGCAGTACACCTTCAGGATTCTCTCCTGCCGCGGGCGACACATTCCAGATTCTTCAGAGTACAGGCGGAGCCTTTGCCGACACCTTCAGCGCGGTCGCTCTGCCGCCTCTGCCCGATGGATTGGGCTGGGACAGCGCGGAACTCTACAGCAACGGGAGTGTTTCGATTGTTCTGCAGGCTCCAACCGCCTGGCTGAGCGCGAACAATCTGCCGACCGACGGTTCCGCTGATTTTATTGATACCGACGGCGACGGCATGGATAACTACTCCGAGTGGAAGGCCGGTACCGATCCTCGCGACAGCTCTTCCCGTTTTCTGGTTGGCTTGCCGGCTGCGCAATCAGCCGCCGGCTTCAAGGTTCAGTGGAACGGTTTGAGCGGGCGTTCATACCGGATTGAAAGAAGTACCAATCTGCTGGTTTCACCACCTTTCCAGCCGCTGCAGACCTGCATCCCCGGCATCGATGGCATACTGGAATTCACGGATCAGGAGATGGAAAACAATCCGGACGCATTCTACCGGGTTATAATCGAGTAAAACGCAGGGTCAGCCTTTTTAATAAAAGGTGACGCTATATTTTAATCTAGACTCTGAACCTGCATTTTAAGCCCCGCGGCCTCGTCAATAACCGGGGCCAGCACCCCGCAGCCCTCTGCGTATGAGGTTGCCTGGGCGGCATTCGGACTCTGCAGCAGCAGCAGAGCTAGAACGATATGTTCACCGATCGACTGCGGCTCTCCGATCCAGTTGGCTTTCTGCTCGGTTGTCAGATCGGTAATATCAAAATCGACAGTGCGCCCATTAGCTTCCAGCCGAACAATGCGGCCGCGCACCTCGCGTGCTACAACCGTGCGCGGGACATCCCTGATGTTCATGACCAGCGGACGGTTCAGATTGCGGCTGAGATGTCCAGCGACAAGTTCATCAGCATCCGGCAGCTTCTTCAACGTGTTTAACATCTCTTCTCTGCCGCTGAAAGTTTCTGTGTTCTTTTCGAGCAGCCCGACGGCAGCGTCGGTGTCGCCGCCTCTCAGAAGTTCGGCGAGTTGCCGCCGCAGTTTGGCGGAGAGTTCCGGCAGTTGATCGTTTGTGCCGGGAGCTGGCGGCGTTGTCACAGCAGCCTCATCCGGTACAGGCGGCTGTTCTGAAACGTTGGTAGCATTTTCTTCGACCGTGTCAATCACGCTCGGCACGAAGGAACTGATCAAACCGTCAATCTTTGCTTCGGCACTCCTTGCTGCAGAGTTGTCGGACAGTCGCCCGGAGTGCACCGCGACGCGGAAACAGAAGAGTGCGGCCAGCCAGGCGGCCAGAATCGACCACAGAATGAAGTTGCGCTTTTTCAGCGAGCTTCTCTGATCAGCCTTATGGTGCCGACTGAGGTGGCGATCCTGAATCTCGCTCAGATAACGGTTTCGTTTTTTTGTTTTTATCTTGAACGCGGTCGGTGTCGGTGTCTGCGGTTGCAGATCGTCAGCTACCTGACTGAAATCCGCTTCTATTGTGCTCAGATGAGTCAAATCCAGCTGCGTGCAGATTGGCTCCCGGCCTTCCATCAGCGCATGAAGATCATGATGCACCTCTTCCCAGTTCCGGTAGCGGAAAACGGGATTCTTAATCATCAGGCGGTGCAGCACTCGTGAGAAATCAACCGGCAATGTCGTGACAATTCTGTGCGGTGCCGTGAGCGATTCCGTCAGGTGCGCATTAAGAATCTCTTCCGCTCGGAGCTCCGCGAAGGGAGCTTTGCCGGTTGACAGATAATACAGCAGCGCACCGAGTGAGTACATGTCGCTCTGCGTGGTAAGCGGAGTGCTTCCTTCGATCCGCTCGGGTGAGATGTAAGGAGGTGCTCCCAGCACATGATCGCGGTCGATAACCTCGGGGTCAAAATCGGGGGCGTCGATGATCGCCAGAGTAAAATCCGTGAGCTTGGCTATGCCGCGTGAGTCAAGACGGATTGATGCGCCTTTCAGATTGCGGTGGATGATCCGCGAATGGTTCCACAGTGTCTTCATCGCACTGCTTACAGAGGTCGCGATCTGCATGAGCCGGTCGAAGGGCAGTGCTCCCTCACTCTGCAGAAGTGCTTCCAGAGCAGGCCCCTCGACATACTCCATGACGACGTAATGCAGCTGTCCTTCGCTGACGATATCGAAGATGGCCGCCAGCGATTCACTTTTGAGTTTGGCGAACTGCCGTGCAATCAGCAGGAAGTAACGGCTCGACTCTTCGTCCGCAGATAGCTCATCATTAAGAACAAGCAGAAAAACTGTGCGGTCGAGATTCTTTTGAACGGCCTTCCAGAGATAAACCCTGCTGGTAGTATCGATCAACTCAACAAGTTCAATGCCGTGCGACTTTATCAGAGTTTCATTCACAGCTCGGCGTTGACTCTGGCGTTGCCTGTATGTACCTTATCTTTCAGCTCTTCTTTGTAGGCGTGAAAACGTTGACGCAGTTCAGGGTCGGCTCCGCCCAGTATCTGGACGGCCAAGAGGGCAGCATTGACCGGTCCGGCACTGCCGAGTGTAACGGTTGCGACCGGTATGCCCGCCGGCATCTGCAGGGTGGCATAGAGCGAGTCGAGTCCGTTCAAAGCACCACCTTTGACAGGTATGCCGACAACCGGCAGTACAGTGTGAGCAGCCAGCACTCCGCCCAGGTGTGCAGCACCTCCGGCGGCAGCTATGACCACCTGTAATCCGCGTTCTTCGGCGGTGGTGGCATATTCAGCGGCAATTTCCGGCGTGCGGTGAGCGGAGATAACCCGTACTTCGCATGTGACCTCGAATTTATTAAGAATTTCGACGGCTTTTCTGACCAGCTCCCAGTCGGAATCGCTGCCCATAACTATTCCTACAAGTGGTTTTTCTGACATTTGAATACCTCGCTTTCTCTACAGTTAGGCCCTGCTTGCAGGGCAAAAACAAACATGTTTTCCTTTTCGAAAATTTCCATCTGCATCACCGTCGCTCCGAGGGCGGCGGCGGTGCGATGTTATGCCGTTCAGCGGCTGAATGCGCGGTGCGCGATATCACGGCGGTAGTGCGCGCCGTCAAATGTTATCAGATTCACCCGTTGATAGGCTTTGTCCACCGCCGAGCGTAAATCCGGACCGAGCGCCGTGACCGCCAGCACACGTCCGCCGGCGGTTACAACCGCGCCGTCGTACGATTTTGTGCCGGCGTGAAAGACGATGCAGTCATCCGGAGATTCCGCTGCATCTAGGCCATGAATAGCGTCGCCCCTGCGGTATTTGCCGGGATATCCCCCGGAGCACATTACTACAGTCGCGGCAGCCTGCTTGCGAACAGTGACCAGCTCGTCAGTGAGTGCGCCGTCGATACAGGCCTGCATTGCGGGAATGATATCACCTCCGATGCGTGGCAGTACCACCTGTGTTTCAGGGTCTCCGAACCGCACATTGAACTCAAGTACGTTGATTTTGTCGCCATCAATCATCAAGCCTGCGTACAGAACTCCCTTGTAAGGTGTTCCACGCCGCCGCATTGCGTGCACAACTGGAAGGATGATGCGCTCTTTGATCAGACACATCACCGCTTCGGTCACCAAGGGCGCGGGAGTATAGGCTCCCATGCCGCCGGTGTTAGGACCCAGATCACCGTCATAGGCGCGTTTGTGATCCTGCGATGCAGGCAGCAGCACGGCGTTGTCACCGTCGACCAGTGCCAGGATCGAAGCCTCCTCGCCCTGTAGAAACTCTTCAACCACTATCTCGGAACCGGCTCTGCCGAAGCGGGAGTCTATCAGCATCTCGCGGATAGCGGCAACTGCGTCGGTATGGTTCTCTGCGATAATCACCCCCTTGCCTGCAGCTAGTCCGTCGGCCTTTATTACAACCGGTAAGCCGAAGTTCTCCAGTGCTGCGACAGCCTCATCAACATTGGTAAAACTGGCACAGCGGGCGGTGGGCACACCTGCTTCATGCATGAGCTCCTTGGCGAAACGCTTGCTGCCTTCGAGTCGGGCAGCGGCTTGCGACGGTCCGAACACCCGCAGACCGGCGGCTTCAAGACGGTCGGTTAATCCCATACAGAGAGGAACCTCCGGACCTACCACAGTAAGTTCGGGGCGTTCCCGTTCCGCCCATTCAAGCAGTGCCTGGATATCATCAGCAGCGATAGGAACATTCCGTGCCAGCTGTTCTGTGCCGGCATTGCCCGGTGCACAGAAAATCTCTGTTTCGGTTGAGTCCTGAGCCAACCTCCACACAATTGCGTGTTCTCTCCCGCCACCACCGATAACTAAAATTTTCATGCCGGATAAGATACGTTATCAAGCCGTCAAATTCAAGTGCGAATAAATTTTTATTTTGCTATACAGTTCCGAGCTATTTTGTTATTTTGTTACCACGAGTTATTAAAGTATTGTTTGTGAGGGTTTGTATGAAAATCAGTAAAGCTACATTTTTGACAGTACTGTTCACCGCAGGTCTTGCTTTTGCCGAGACGGTCAATGTGGACGACAGCTACAGTTCAGGGACGACCCACGATTTCACCGTTGTAGACGGTACATCGGTGACAACACAGGATGTGTTCATCGTTTTTGCCGGTGAGCTGGTCAATGAGACCGATGTCACGGCTACTGACGATGGGGACGGACGTTACCTTGCTTCAATACAGCTCTATCTGCAGATGGAAATTTTTGAAGGTGCTCCCGATCCCAGCATGTATGACACAGCGCAGGCGGGGGTGATAGCGGTACTGGACGAATCTTCCACAACCGAGGGCACTCTCTATGGGCTGACCAGGGACACCAATGATGATTTTGTCTGGGAGCAGTTGCTGGATGACAGCAATAATCCGATTCCGATCACCGCCGGCACCACCAACGTTCTGACCATCGTAATGCGCTATCCAGACGACAGCAGCTACAACGACTATGAGTATGTCGTAACTCTTGCTCCGGCTGAGGACCCCTCCAGTTCCATATCTTCGCAGAACATCACCTCACCGGATACAGGGGATACTGGCATAACTTCGGTAAAGCTGGTGGGGGAGGGTTCTCTGACCACCTACGCCTCCACCTCCGGCGATCCTGCACCGCTTTCATCACAGATCGATTTCTCGGTTTATTACAGTAATGGCGAGTTTCTGGTGAATATCTTCACTGCCGATGAAAACGGCAGCGGAGAGCTTGAAATATGGGCCGAAATAGATGGCAGCTGGGTGCTGCTGGGTTCGGTTCAGGCTGAAGGATATGGCAATCATCAATATCAGCTGGTTGTCAGCGGACTGAGTGTCGGCGAATCCTACCGCTTCAAGGTGGTTGATGAAGAAGATCGAACCCACACCTCCTTCGGTGCTATCGAGGTCAAAAGCATTCAGATGCAGGCGGTCACCCTCGATATGGACACCTTCTCGATTCGTTTCAATTCCGAGGCTGGCAAACGTTACAAGGTTGTGACATCAGCGGATATGAATAAGCCGGTAGCCGAGTGGAGTGTTTCGGAGGTACAAGTTTACGGTCCGAACGGCTGGACGGATTTTGTGCCGGAGTTCCAGGGTGTGCCTGAATCAGATCAGACGGTAGTAAGAGTTCCGCGCACCAGCGACACCGCATTTTTTAAGGTTCTGCTTATCGATTGATGATGCTTGGTCAGTTGCCGTAAAAGATGATTCTCTTCCTGAGGTAACTGTCAAAAAATACCGACAGAGTTTCGAGGTCGGAGTAGCATATTTCGCTTACTCCGGCCTTTTCAGCTTCTTCCCGGACTACATTTTTCGACCACATGACCGAAAGATTTATGCGTGTTATCGGCTCTTTCAATCTGGTCAGACTTACAGAGAACTTTTTGGTGGCAACCGGTGAGCCTGTGCGCTCCGCCGGCAGAGCGAGCGGCTCTCTGATTTTTGTGAAGATTCTGCCCTTAGGTGCGAAGCAGCCCGCACACAGTAACAGGATCGGCAGCAGCAACGCCGCTTTATTCTTTTCGGTTATCATGATTAACAGTGTTTTCCCAACTCTACTCCCCGTAAACAATTGTTTTGCGGCTCATGTAAAGACCGAAAAGAACATTCAGAAACTGGTAGTCAACATATTCAAGTGTTTTTAAATTGCCGTTTTCTGCGGCAGCCTGCAGCCCGCCGTCACCCCAGGCCGCGATCCACGCAACCGAATGCGAAGTTGATACTCCGCTTCGGTTGACCGTCTGCGTGTTTCTGAAGTCACGGCTGGCCGGTATCCTGAAATTAGAGTAAATACAGCCGCAGGTGCACAACAGAAGCGCCGCGCAGCCGATTGTTCTAAGGTTTGATCTCATCGTTATATGCCTTTCCATGTAAAATGCCCCTTCTATTCGTCCATCGGATCATACTGCATTGCCGAGGCTCTGCGCTTCAACCAGAACTCCGTAAAATTGGATTGAAAAACCTGCATGTCAATTTCGGCAAAGGTTAGATCGGTGGCTTGCTGATAATCGCGTGTGAGCAGCAGGGCTGCAGCGTACTCATCCAAAATATTTCGGAACGGGGTGTTGCGCTCCTGTGGAGCACCTTTCTGCAGATAATAAACCAATCCCCAGGCGAGAGCGTAGTTGAAGGCCCGCCCTGCCCTAGTGCCGCCGCCATCATAAAAATCCCCGTAGCTCATCTGCAGCAGATTAGGAATCAGAGCGGCGGCCTGTTCCGGATTTTCAAGCAGCAGACGGCAGCGCGCCGGATCTTCTTCAAAAATGATCCCGCCTTTTGAATCAATGTGCGCATTCTCAAAGAAGCAGGCATGTCCCTCATTCAGCCATGGTGCAGGTGTCAGCATGCCCCAGGCGTAGGAGATATATTGATGAAAGGCCTCATGACGCAGTGTGCTCATGATCTCCTCTTTGTGCGCTTCCTGTGTCAGGGCCAGCTCTCGCCGCCGCGGCATCCAGATTCCTGACGACCAGCGGAACTTTTCACCGACATAGGCGTCGTAATCACTTTTGAACTGAAAGATTCTGATCAACGCGACATCCCTTTCAGCAGTCAGCGGGGGCAGCAGTTTTCGGCAGGCAGCCAGAAACACCGGCATATTCTGCTGCACAGTTTCCACCAGCGACCTGCCCAAGTTTGTATTCACATCCGAAAGAATCGTATAGCCGTCGGTCTCCGCGCACCACCACTGCTCATAATTTGCAATTCCCTTACGCGCCGCCAGGCGCACCGGATGGTGCGGCTGATCAAAGTCGGGGATGCCCTGGCGGCTGGTGCTGATCTCACGCGACTGAGCACCGTCATCACGGTTAAAGGTGGTGGGCTGCGCTATCTCGGCTATCCAGTTTTCTTCAAAATTGCGCTGCAGCTTGCCGATATCCGCAGTGCCCGGTGCCTCCAGCGCGACGCAGAACCAGTCGAAATTGCGCGCGTTGCCGATGCGGCGCGGATGGAAGGTGTAAACCAGCAGATTGGAACTCTGACATGTGTAGGTGTAAACAGAGCTCAGTGCGAATGAGTTGATGTTCAGTGCCTCCGGCTCAAACAGAGTCTCACCGGTGAATGTGGCTGCCCATGCGTGAATCTGCTCAGCTGTCCGTCCGTCAATATGCCACTGATCATCCGCACCGACCTGATTGTAACGTTCGCGGGTGACAAACTCTTCGGTGAACTCCGGTAAAGCGGTTGTGATTCTTCCGATCAGCAGGGTATTGCCAGCGGTGTCCTGCCAGCGGCCCTCACATTGGTCGTGATACCAGAGTTGATAAGGTTCGAAGCGATCCTCACGAATCAGAGCATCTCCGCCCTCAATGATGAAAGTATGCGCTTCCGGCATGGGCAGAGGGCGCGGCTTGGAGTGCGACAGCGGTGCCAACATCAAGCCGATGTGCGGATAGTTGACGGTGGTGTCAAATCCCGGATACGCATTCGCGAATGATATCAATGCGGCACAGAATGAAAATATGTAAACTGCGGGTTTCACGGTTATTTCACAACCTCGTAAATAATAACGCCTTTGTTATCGCGTCCGACTGTGTCCAGCTTGAAACAGGCTGCACCCTCCCGTACTGTAACCGGTAAAGAGTAAAGCCTCCGCCCGCCGGTGGACAAAGCAAATACCCGGCATTTGTCAGCAAAATCGCAGCGCAACTCAACCTCTGCCACGCCTCTGCGTACCAGATGCGGCAACCCGCCCCAGTCAAGCAGAATGCTTCTCTTTTCATCAGCATAACGTATGCCACTGTTCTGAATGTCGGTTAAATGTGTCAGAATCATCCGCTTCGATCTGTTAAGAGGCAGGTCATCCAATGCACTTATCCATACTGTCGCAGCACTTCCGCTGATGGTGACCTGCAGTGCAGCCGCCGCTATTGTACCCTTTTCACAGAAGCCACCGCACGTTTTTTCCGTTATTATTGTAAAACTTCCGCTCTGATTGTCAATTTTGAGTGCGCGGTTGGAGTTTGCCAGTTCTGTCACACTGCTGTGTAAAAATGGTACAAACTCAGGATTCCTGGCATACTCTTCAAAAACCGCCGGATATTCGGCGGTGTACTCAAACTCCTCAGGCGGGTTCGCGCCCGTATAGACGCCGATTTTGTGACTCCAGCCCAGAACCGGCCACAGATTTTTGCTGGCCGGGTAAATATTATCAGGTGAACTTAAAGCCGCTTCAGGAAGATGGATCAGTGCACTGGAGGTTAGCGGCTGAATGTCGCCACGTAAAAAAAGGCAGATCGAGGCGCGTTCCGCCGCCAGAGAGAGCGGATCGTTGAGCATGTCGAAATATCCGATCGGACGACTGCTCAGTGCGGCGAGGTCTTTGATGTTATGGCTGTACGAAAAACGCCACAGGCCGCTCCAATCCTGCAATGCAGCCAAGGCTCCCGTCAGAATGCCGCCCACACCTCTGAAACGCCCGGGGGCGGCATAATTGTATTCCGAAATGGTGAACGGTTTGCCGTAATGACGCATGTATATCTCGCGACGCCCGCCGAAATTGCTGTTCTTGAGGGGGTTGGAGTTAGGGGAGCGGCTGGGTAAACGCCACTTCTGTTTGATGAAATGCGGATGATCCACATAGAAGTGCTCGTCGATATAATCGTAAACCCGGGCTCGCACCAGATGATCAGGCAGATAGTGGCTCCACCCATTAGCATTTGATATCAGCGCCTCGCAACCGATTTCATTCCGCAGCAGATGGCGAAAACGTCTGATCATCGCAATTTCCAGATCTTTGAAGAAGAGAAGAAAAGCCGCTTTGTGCGAATCCTTGCCGGACATCCCGACACCCTGTGGAATTGTTTCCGGGATTGCACTGTATAATTGCGGCGTACTCTTTTTCTTTTCCGCCAGCCAGCTTCGCCAGGCCTGCTGCCACTCGGGTATCTCGTTTATCTCGCTGAAATGATTGCCGAAGTTTCCCTCGTTGATGATGTTGATCCATGCCAGGGCCGGTTCATTCGCGTAGGAACGCCCCGTGTGAGGATTGACATGATTGAGCAGAACGGCAGTGAACTCTTTCAAGTTGTTGAAGGCGCCTTCGTGTACCGGGACCAGCTTTTTAAAGGTGTCCTGAGGTATGCTGCCCGGCTTGTCAATGCCGATTGCCTTCCAGGGTACGCGCCTCGAAACGTAAAGGTCGATTGAAAGATAGATTCCCGCGTTGATCAGTTCGGCCATGAATCGGTCAAAACGGCGCATCGCTTCTCTGTTGAGCTGTATTCCATCTTCCGATCCCTCGGTCATTACGCTTTCATAGTGATGAACGCGTACGGTATTGTAGCCGATCCGGGCCAGCCGTTGCGCAATCCGGCGGGCAACTTCTTCGTCGGGATACAATGCCGAGAAACAGAAGTTGACCCCATAGAATCGTTGACGCTTTCCGGGCTGCTTTTTAAAGACGAAGTGGCCATCCTCTGCAATGATTCTGCCGTGCTTGCCGGCAGGGGCGTCCAGAAATCCCATGGCAGAGAAGTCGAGGGCCGAACCCTTTGCGATTTCAAGCTCGATATCCAGCGGTATCCAGTCGCGACCGGCCGTAAGTGTAACCGGTCTCTGCAGCCGCAGCTTGTCGTCCGATCCGGTAGAAATGCTGAATCTCAGATTGTAATTTTCGTCTTTGCGGAAGTCAAAGGTTGTAAGGCGACCGATGCGCACAGAAAACGTTTTGCTCCACTGGCGGTTGTCCTGGATCAGCAGCGATACCTTTTCGGGGAAATGAAAGGTTACGCTTCCGGTGCCGTCGGCGGTGCGGAGCGTCAGCTCATCAACTGCGTTCTGCATTAAAATCAGTTTGTCATACTTCTCCGGGAGAACAGCACTGCGCTCACCGCAACTCCAGCTGCCGCCCCTGAACTCGTCCGCCTGAATGTTTGCCGTGACAAAAAGACAGTTTAATCTGATGTCGTTGTGCGACTTGAAGCGGTATTCCGCACGTACCGCGCTGTCGCGCAGCTGAAAGTGCCCCGTGCCGGTGATCATGCCGCCGCTATCCGGGCGCATGCTGAATTCATATATCCCGTCATCACGCACAACTGTTACATCGTGCATGGCTTCGCAATATTTCCAGCCGGGGGTGAACAGCGCGGGTCGAACTTCGACCGAAGGAGCTTCGTGCATCAATCTGCCTCCCGATTCGGCCACGAAGTTGCCGGCGGTCAGCCTGACGGCTGATGACAGTGTTAAACCCAACAGAAACTTGAAGATTGTGTCAGTTTTTTTTATGAAGATTCCTGTCCCTTATGACGTAGACCTTGTCATTTTCGCGTACCCGCTTTTCGCAGAAGATTGTGAACCATCCGCCCCGGTCTACACTGCCCGGCGTTTCATCGTCGCGGCGCATCCCGGCCGCATTCAGTTCCACAATCCCTGAAGTAGCACCGTGAATCGCGATTCTGTCACCGGCGTGAACAGGGTTGTTCTGCACAAAAATCTCAACAACACGCGGCTGCTTGTAATATCTGCGTACAATCCCGACGTGCAGTTTGCAGGTGGTTGCCAGATTGCCGTCCACTGCGGTTAGCTGCTCTTCTCCCGGACGTCCATAAAACAACCCGCGCCCGAATTCACGATGATACACCTTGCCGCACTCTCTTTCAAGGTCAAGAACCAGCTCCCGGGTAAAATTTCCATTGAAAAACGCATCGACCGCATGTCGGTAAGCGGCGGTCACAACCTTGACATACTCAGGATTACGGGCTCGACCTTCGATCTTGAATGAAGCGATGCCAGCATTTATTAGTTGGTCAATAAAGGTGATTGAACAGAGATCACGTGCGGAAAATATTGTGTGCGCTGTTACCTCAAATTCTGCGCCGGAGGTGGCGCTCTGCTCGATTTCACGCACATGATATCTGCGCCGGCATGGTTGCAGACACTCGCCGCGACTGCCCGAGCGCCCGTAAGCTTCATGCGACAGCAGGCAGCGTCCCGACACCGCCACACACATTGCACCGTGTACAAATGCCTCAATTTCAATTCCGCTCTTTCGTGTAATCTCCTTAATTTCGGCCAGCGTACACTCGCGTGCGAGAACAACGCGCTCCGCTCCCTGCGATTTGAGAAAAAGTGCGCTTCGGCTGTTGCTGCACGACATCTGGGTGGAAACATGAAAGGGGAGGTTGTGCTTGCGACATGCCTGGATTACAGCCCAGTCTGAAACGATAACCGCATCCACCTGTTCACGCACCTCACACAGCAGCCTGTCAATAGTGCCCAGCTCCCCCTCGAAAACCAGCGTGTTGAGTGTCAAATACACTCTGATCCCGTTGTTCCGGCATAGATCCGAAGCCTCCGCCAGCGTCTCACGGGTGAAGTTTTTCGTCGCTGCCTGACGCATGTTGAACTCATCAACACCCAAATATATTGCGTCGGCGCCGGCTTCAATCGCAACGCGCAACGAGGCCATGTCGCCAGCTGGTGCCAAAACCTCCGGTTTTCTTTTCATCCCGAAATGATCTCAACTTCTGTCATTAAAAACAAGAATTTACGCTAGGGGTCGTAGC
>JAGYOL010000260.1 GCA_018399555.1 Kiritimatiellia bacterium
CCCTGCCTGTCGGCAGACAGGCGGCTATGCTGCGCTACGATTTTCGTGGTTCCAAACACGTTTTCAGGGTAAACAGCAGATTGCGGTTCTCAGAGCTGCCAATCATTTTTAAGCGCGGTTTTACGGCTTTCGAAGCCGGCGATCCGCTCGGTACTGTCATAAAGAACGCTGAGCGAGCCCTCCCGGACAATGCGAAGTCTGCAACTCTGCCCGGCAGAGATGATCGCCGCCAGCGTCAGGGCTTTTTCCAATCCGTCACCGCGTTTGAAATTCCAGAGTTCATCAGGCTGGGCCAGGCGCGCCTCACCATCGTAGATCGACTCATCCGGCCAGCTTCTCAGCAGGGCGATAATTTCGGAACGGGACAGATCGCGCGACTCTTCGATGCAGACCGGATTACGCTGGATGGCGGCGAGTAAAAAGGGTTCAGGGGCAACGGATGTGAAATCGCGGTAAGCATAAAAGGCCATCTCCGCCGTAACATTGTGTGCGCGCAGAGTCTGCAGCTCAGCGATAATCTCTTCGCGCGTCATATCGGCTGTCAACGCAATCGGCGGCTCGGAGTGGTCGAGTGTCACCCGGCTGATATCCGGCAGACGCGGTTTTGTGTGGCAGAAATCAATCAGCTGCGCAACCATCCGGTCGGCACTGATGCAATGATCGCCGATTTTTTCTTTCAGGGCCCGCAGATCATGCTCATCTACAAGATCGATAGAGTGCTGTTTAACGAAATCTTCTATCTCATTCAGCACAATCCGGCAGGCCGGATATGAAGCGGAGTACTCCTCGCAGGGGATAGTTGCCAGCAACTTTTCACGTGTGGGGCCGGTTACATGGTAGGCGCTGTCATGTTCAAAGCGAAAGGCTTCGTTCAGCGGCAGATAACGGTTGATGCCGCGGATAGGGTGGCAGATTACGAAACACTCCCGGCACTCCATATTCTGACGCAGGAAATTACCGAGTATCTCCGGGGTCAAGCGGGTCGTGAGATAATCATTCAATTTCCTGCGGAAGTACGCGAAACGTTCCTTCGGAATTGTAGCACGTTCGTAAAGGGTGTGAATCCAGCCGGTCGGGTGCGCCACAATGGTAACCTGTTCGTTTTCCAGTGCCCGCCGAGCCTGGCCTGAAATCTGCGTTCCGTTGAACCACATTGATTTAGTGACAAGCCGGCGGTTGTTGATCAGCACACCGTCGCGCACATCCACAAAATTCTGTGAGTGCAGCGGAGTCGCCATCAGATAGATATCCTCAAGCGGAACACGGGCGACGACAAATAGAGCGGCGGCATAGAGAGCAGCCAGCGACACACACTCGCCGGCACCGGTTTCAAAGCCTTCCCGATGACGGAAGGCATCCATCGCCTCGACGGTTTCTGTTTTCCAGAAAGGAATAACGTCATCGGAGTATTTATCCAGACCGAAATGGGTACGGATATCGATATCAAAATAGTAGGAGTCGCCCTGATAACCGAAAAGCGCATTGGACTCTCGGATTCTATCCGGATCGAGGATATCACTGAAGCGTTCGAGCTGCGCCTGCTGGGTGGTCAAGCCCCATGTTTCGAGGTCGAGATTAAAAACGTAATTATCCATTATATACTGCCGCAGACGCTGCATGCGTTTATAGGGTTTAAGTTTTTCAATACCCTCGAACCAGGACTCTTCGCGCCAGCGCCAGATGCGCGGCGACATGATATTGGCCAGAACCAGTGCATACATCAGTTCGGGAAATACAAAAATCTCCATATCGGCAAGGCTCACCGCTGAAGTGCGCATCTCCATCTCTCTGTGTGTCATTTGCGTATCCTTATATGAAAAATTAAACCT
>JAGYOL010000261.1 GCA_018399555.1 Kiritimatiellia bacterium
GTGCCAGGGAAAGGTGCCAGTGTAGACCTCTGTGCATTTTGATTCGGTGGTGAGCTCTTCTGAAGTGCGGTGCTGCCGTTTTTTAAACGCCGCGAAGCTGAAACGTGTTGCCGATGTTTTACTCTGCGGCCAGCACCGTGCAGAGCGATAGCGCAACCGGTTTTATCCGCGGTCATGTCGAGCAGTAAAAAAAGGCTCGTTCTACAGGGCGAGGCATCCTCGCCGAGCCGCAACATACCGGAACCTTTCGGTAAATGGCATAAGGGGTTGGAGTGTCGGCAGGGCAGTTCAGGCGAAATCCCACGGCATGGCGGTTTCAGTTTCGCTGATCTGCTCAAATTGATCGGCGGGCGCAATGACAAGACCCGGCGCAATGAGTTTCTCCGGATAGGCCTCCCGAAAAGCGCGAATTCCCCGGCAGTCTTTCCGGGATGGGCGGCTCTTCAGCTTGGCTTCAATCGGGTACAGCATGCCGTCTCGTTCCAGAATAAGATCCACTTCGCTGCCGCTGTGGATGCGCCAGTGATACCAAGCGGCCTTGCGTGCCAGCGGAGCCATGAGTTTGCGGATCTCGGCAACGACGGCGGTTTCAAATAGCGCTCCGGACAGGGGGTGTCCGCCTAATGCCTCGCTGGAGGTGATCCGGGCGAGGTGGCAGGCCAGTCCGGTATCCGCGATAAAGCCCTTGGGTTTGGAGGAAATGCGCTTGACGGTATTGCCGTGCCACGCCGGAATCTCAAACCACTGGAATGCGGCCTTCAGGACGGCCAGCCATCGTCTGGCGGTTTGGGGGGTGACTCCAATTTCACGGCCGATTTGACTGTGGTTGATTTCCTGTGCCGTGAGGGCGGCTGTCAACTGAACAAATCGACCAAACTGCTGCCAGTCATCGGCATCCAGCATGAGGCGCACATCCCGTTCAATGTAGGTGCGAAGATAAGATGCAAAAAAGTCGCCGCAAAGCTCGACCGGCAGGGTGCTCGCCTCTGGAAGTGTGCCCCGCCACAACAGCTCATACGGGGTTTGGGGCAGCCGATGTGATTTGCCGGGAGAATGTACGAACGCTTCAGGATCATCCAGATAGCGTTCCAGCCACGAGGGCGACCCCGTGTCACCGGCAATTTCCGAAAGGCAAAACCCCTCCAGATCGATGAAAACAGCTCGTCCGGCCAGTGATTCGCTGATCGACTTCAGAACGGACCATTGCTGGGATCCGGTCAGCAAATACATGCCGGGATGTTTGTCGAGATCCACGATTCGTTTGATACAGGGAACGAGTTCCGGACAGTATTGAATTTCATCCAGAATCAGGGGTGCCGGATGGTTTTTCAGAAAGAGTTCCGGGTCCGTTCTCGCGTTGCCCACATCAATGACCGGATCGAACACAACAGCATCCCATTGAGGAAACAGATGGTTGAGCAGAGTGCTTTTACCAACCTGTCTTGCACCGGATATCACAACAACCGGAAAGTGTTCAGTCAGGCGCAGCAGTCTCTTGCTGATTAATCGTTCCTTATATTTCATGGTGTAATAATGATGATGCGATCATCATAAATCAAGCATTATTTGTTAATTTCGCTGGAACGTTTTGTTGCTGTGGCCTTTGCATGGAACCGGGCAGGCGATTTGGAGTCGTTGCGCATAAGCTGCCCGTTCGCTACGGAGCTTTATAATTTGACCGAAGATGAGTCCGTCTGCACTACTCAATCAGCCAGTCGGTGAGATTGCGTTCTTCGACCCCGAAGGCCACTCCGGCGCAGATGATTTCGCGTCCGTCA
>JAGYOL010000262.1 GCA_018399555.1 Kiritimatiellia bacterium
GTTTCGCGTCAAACTGTTCGACTTTTGGCAAGTTCATCGACACCCCGTAGCAACGGACAGAGTGACAGCCCCTCCGGCGGAAGAATGTCATAGCACTTGAAACTTTCGGGAGCCGGTTGTAAACCGAATGTGCGTCGGACGATCTACTCCATGATATGATCATAGAAGGAGAGATAGTCGTCGGAGTTATCGCTGTTCATAAATTTAATAGCTTCACGCGGGTGATGATTGAGCTGTCCAGTCAGCATATAGGGAATATCGTAACCCCAGGTCACCTTCTGCCGCAGCGGCACAATATGCTCCTGCAGACATTTAAGGATAGGACGCAGATGGTAGCGTGGATTCTTGAGAAAACCGAGCAGCAGCTCCGTCGGACAGTTGCCTGCTCCGCGACCCAGTCCGCCCACCGTGCAGTCGAGATAGCTGGCTCCCAGTATCAAAGCCTCAACGGTGTTGGCGTAGGCAAGCTGCTGGTTGTTGTGAGCATGAATGCCGATGATTTTGCCAGCCGGCTCGGCATAGCTGCGATATCTGCGGATGAGCTCCTGAATCTCTTCACTGTAGAGCGAGCCGTAGCTGTCCACCAGATAGATGATCTCAGCCTCACTCTGCGCCAGAATCTCCAGTGCTTCATTCAGCTCTGAATCCTGCACAACTGAGATCGCCATCAGATTGAGCGAGGTCTGATACCCTTTATCGTGACAAGCCTTGATCATATCCAGAGCAGTCGGAATCTGATGAATATAGGTTGCAACCCGGATCAGATCAAGCACACTTTCATGCTTAGGCAGAATATCGGTGTGATAGTCACATCGTTCGGCATCTGCCATGGCGGAGAGCTTGAGCGCCCCGGGATTGTCGCCTACGATGCGTCTGATCGCATCCTCACTGCTGAATTTCCAGGCGCCGTATTCATCAACCGAAAAGATTTTTTTTGAACCTTTGTAACCGACCTCCATATAGTCGACACCTGCCTCAACGCAGGCATTATAAACACCCGTGACTATCTCATCATCGAAGTAGCCGTTGGTCATCAGGCTGCCGTCACGGATGGTACAATCCAATATCTTTATATCCGGTCTGTA
Source organism: Kiritimatiellia bacterium (assembly GCA_018399555.1). Lineage (GTDB taxonomy): Bacteria > Verrucomicrobiota > Kiritimatiellia > RFP12 > UBA1067 > M55B167. Next base: position 1,086 of record JAGYOL010000262.1, read on the forward strand.
TGTCAGCCAGCTCCCCTTTTTATTCATGTTGTTTTGTCCCTCCCCTTGATTGAAATCCATCACTCTCCGCCCCCTGTCACCGGAGAGGCCGCAACCGGGAGCAACACCGAGCAGCAACCGCTGCTCTGCGCGTGCCGTTCGTTGTGCTTATTTTTTTGCCCTTCCGCCCTTTTTACGCTTAGGTGGCAGAGCTTTTTCGATCGGATAAAAGGTGGATTCGCGATGCTCTGCATCCATCAGTTTAAGCAGCTCGGCAACCTTTTCAGGGTTGGCGGAGGCCAGATTGCGGCTCTCTCCGATATCGTTTGAAAGATCAAAAAGATGCACCTCGTGGTTGCCATTTTTATTGTCGCGATAGCGGATCAACTTCCAGCGTCCGGATCGGAGAGCCTGCATGGGCTTTCGTTCATTGAAGGCCCAGTAGAGAGTTCGGTGCTGACGCTGCGCCGCAGTATTGCCGTTCAGTAGCGGCAGAAAGCTGATGCCGTCAATTTCAGCGTCAGGCGGAACGCTCTGACCGGCCATCTCGGCGAAGGTCGGTAGAAAATCCCAGAATGCGGAAACATGCGCGGTACGTTGTCCGGCCCTGACCACTGCGGGCCAGCGTATCAGCATGGGTGCCCGTATACCGCCGTCGGTCAGCGTTCGTTTGTAGCCTTGCAGAGGACCGTTGCTATCC
>JAGYOL010000263.1 GCA_018399555.1 Kiritimatiellia bacterium
CTGCTGTATAATTGTTTCTCATATTATCTCCATTTACTGGTATTATTTTATCACCCCGCAGACGGGGTCAAACCTAAAATTTAAAAATAAGGCCCCTGGGTTATTTCCGACGTTCATTATCCAGCTTTTCTGAGATATTTTCAACCGCTCTCTTCAACGCCTCATCCTCAGCTAAAACCTTGAATAACTTACGTAAAAGCAACCTCTCACGGTCATGGTTGGCCGTAAATATTCGCCTTTTCCCATTACCTCGATGCGTAATATGATAGATGGCACCGGGAAACTCAACTCTCAATTTTTTAGCCATGATAAAAGAATATCAGAAAGCAAAAACACCCGTCAATCTGGACAACGACAATTATAATTTAACATCAGCGACAATTAGAAATTAACATTTTTCTAAAATAGATTACAGTAGAAAGTAACACATTTAGACAAAGGGTTACTTATGGCTGTAACGGATCAACAGGTACTATTGCTGATGAAAAATCACGAAAAAACAGGTTCAACAGAGACGGCGGCGGCGAAAGCCGGAATGTGCCGTCAGACAGCTTCAAAATACTTGCAAGGAGCAAAAATGCCCTCAGAGGCGAAAACACAGAAACGCCTCTGGCGCACACGGGAAGATCCGCTTGCGGATATCTGGAATGAAGCGGAAGAGATGCTTGAAATACCGGAGCTGGAGAGTAAAGCTCTCTTTGAGTATCTGTGTGAAAAGCACCCGGATAAGCTTCTGGAGAATCATTTAAGAACCTTTCAGTGCCGGGTTCGTGAATGGAAAGCAACCAAAGGTCCCAGCCAGGAGGTCTTTTTTCCACAGGATGTAACTCCTGGACGACGTATGTCCGTTGATTTCACGCATATGAACGCCCTGGAGATCACTATTAACGGAGAGGCTTTCGCTCATATGCTTTGTCATAGCGTACTCTCATATTCCGGATGGGAGTGGGCCTCGGTATTGCTTCAGCGAGAGCCTTCAGGCTCTCAAAACAGGCATACAGGACGTATTGTTCCGTCTGGGACATGTTCCAGAGGAGCTCTGGACGGATAACAGCACATCGGCAACTCATAATCCATCGAAAACAGATGACACGGCCAAACGCAGTTTTAATCTGCGGTATCTGAGTTTAACGGAACACTTTGGGATGAAACCTCATACCATTAACATTGGTAAAAGCAATGAAAACGGTGCTGTGGAAAGTCTTAACGGGCATATAAAACGACGGGTTAACCAGCATCTGCTTCTGCGCGGCAGCCGTGATTTTGCCAGTCGGGAAGAGTATGATCACTTTTTGTGCGTCGTTTTAAACAAGGCTAACAACTTGCGCCGTGGCCGGCTCAAAGAGGAACTCAAACACATGCCGGAGGTGAAAGCATCCCGGTTGAGCGAATGGGATGAAGAGCAGGCCGTTGTGCGCAAGTGGTCAACCGTTAATCTGGCTAAGAATGTTTACTCCGTACCAAGCCGTCTTATGGGCAGAACTATAACCGGGCGCATATACGAAGATCATGTTGAAATCTACTATAATGGTGAATTGCAGCTTGAAGCTCCCCGGCTGCGGGGCAGCGTTACGCTTGAGTTCATAAAATGCATCACGTAACAGATCCACCCTCAGAAAACTGAACAGGTTATTGAAGCGCGACGTTCTGTCCGCTTCCATTCTTTGACGCACCCGCTCCAATCCATTCGACGCGCCATCCCGACTCTGTGTCCGGTGCGCGGCTTCATGGCTCAGGTTCCTCTTG
>JAGYOL010000264.1 GCA_018399555.1 Kiritimatiellia bacterium
CGCGTGAAGCTATGAAATTTATGAAAGGCGATAACTCCGACGACTATCTCTCCTTCTATGATCATATCATGGAGTAGATCGTCCGACGTACATTCGGTTTACAACCGAATTTGGGATACACAGGCAGCTTTTCAAGATTGGATGAAGCGTACCCTTTTTGATGCAACCCTGAATAGTTGCATTTTGAGAGATGCCGGGAATTTCAAATGTTCAAACATAATTAAAAACTAAACCTGAAGGGAGATGTTTAAATGAGAAACTCTGTGATGTTGATCGCGGTCGCTCTGGCGACGCAGTTTGTTACTTCCCTTCAAGCTGTGCGGGACGGGAGCAACAAGCCCAATATTATCATCATTATGGTTGATGATATGGGCTTTTCTGATATCGGTTGTTACGGGGGTGAAATTCCGACACCATCCCTTGACCGTCTCGCCGCCGGTGGTTTGTGTTTCCGGCAGTTCTACAATACCGGGCGATGCTGTCCGACGCGTGCTTCGCTACTGACCGGGCTCTATTCCCATCAGACGGGAATCGGCTGGATGACCCGCGATCAGAAGAGTCCCGGCTACCGTGGATTTCTGAATGACAACTGTGTGACCATCGCCGAGGTGCTTAACGGAGCCGGTTATTTCACCGCACTCTCGGGCAAGTGGCATGTCGGTCAGAATCATGGAATCACACCCTCATCCAGAGGTTTCCGGCGCAGTTTCAATCTTCCGGCCGGTGGTGTTTATTACGCCAGCGAAAGGCCCAAATGCAGACTTTATCTCAACGGCGAGCAAATTGCCAACGATGATTTTCGTCTGCCTGAAAATTGGTACGGCACCGATTTATGGACGGAGTTCGGCATTCGCTTTATTGACGAAGCCCTTGCTGCAGATGCGCCGTTCTTTCTTTATCTGGCACATATTGCTCCACATTTTCCTTTGCAGGCATCCCGTGAGGATATCGACGCTGTTAGAGGAAAGTATCTGCGTGGCTGGGATGAGCTGAGTCATGAGCGGTTTAAACGGCAACTCAAATCAGGTTTGATCAGCTCGGAATGGCAGCGGACAGAACGTCCGGCTGATGTAAAGGCCTGGGCGAGTCTGAGCGCCAGCGAGAAGGATCGTTTTGATCATCTGATGGCGGTTTATGCGGCAGTGATCATCCGCATGGACAAATCGGTGGGCAGGTTGGTCGAAGCTCTCAGAGAACGTGATATTCTGCGCGACACGGTTATCTTTTTTCTGAGTGACAACGGCGGCAATTATGAGAGCGGTTCCGCCGGGCGTACCGATGGCGATCCGACCTCCGCCGACTCAGATTGGTTCTGCGGTAAGAGCTGGGCCTGGCTTCAGAACACACCCTTCCGTGAATACAAGCATTTCAATCACGAGGGGGGAATCGCTACGCCTTTGATCGTACACTGGCCTGCTGAAATCGGGCGTAGTCGCTGGACTGATGTCCCGGCGCATGTGATCGATCTTATGCCTACCTGCGTTGAGCTGGCCGGCGCAAAGTATCCCGAAAGTTTCAAGTGCTATGACATTCTTCCGCCGGAGGGGCTGTCACTCTGTCCGTTGTTGCGGGGTGTCGATGAGCTTGCCGAACGTGATCTGTTCTGGGAGCACGAGGGTAATGCCGCTATCCGTCGCGGCAATTTTAAGCTGGTGCGCAAGGGATTGCGCTCGCCC
>JAGYOL010000265.1 GCA_018399555.1 Kiritimatiellia bacterium
CAAATATTTAGCTACGACCCCTAGCGTAAATTCTTGTTTTTTACGCCAGAAACTAAAATTATAGCGACTAAAACAGCGGGTTTAAAAGTTCAAAGTAGCGAAGTAATCCTCGACACTCTCGGCACGGCGGATCATCTCGACACTGCGATCCGGCTTGAAAAGCAACTCCGCCGAGCGCAGTTTGCCATTATACTGGAAACCCATAGCATGACCATGCGCTCCGGCATCGTGTATAACCAGCAGATCACCTGGTTCAAGTTCGGGCAGCATGCGATCGATCGCGAATTTATCGTTGTTTTCGCAGAGTGAGCCGGTAACATCATAGCGTGTTTCAGCAGGCAGCTTCGTCTTGCCGGGAACGCTGATGTGATGGTAGGCGCCGTACAGAGCCGGACGCATAAGGTCGGCCATACAGGCATCAAGTCCTGCGAAACGCTTGTAGGTCTCTTTGATATGCCGCACCCTGGTCACCAGATAGCCGTAAGGTCCGGTGACCATGCGCCCGCACTCCATAAACAATTTCAAGGCCGGGTGTCCCTCTCCGATCAACCGCTGCTGATAGGCCCTTTCCACACCTTCAGCCACCTGTTCCAAATCAACCGCACTCTCTTCGGGACGATACGGTATGCCGATTCCCCCGCCAATGTTGACAAACTCAAAGGTTATATCCAATTCACGCGCCAGCTCAACAACCGTATTAAAGAGTATTTCAGCGGTTTCCACAAAATATTGCGGATTCAATTCATTGGAGGCCACCATCGTATGCAGACCGAAGCGTCTTACCCCTTTCTCTTTCAAGCGGTGATATCCTTCGGACAACTGCTTGCGAGTGAAACCATATTTGGCATCTTCGGGGTTACCGATAATCGCGTTGCCGTCTTTAAGTTGTCCGGGGTTGTAGCGGCAGCAGACCAGTTCGGGCAATCCGGCACTCTGTTCCAGGAAATCAATATGCGTGATATCATCGATGTTGATAACCGCGCCCAGCTCCCTGGCTTTGACAAACTCTTCAACCGGCGTATCATTCGAGGTAAACATGATATGCTCATCCGTCACCCCGATCTGTTCCGACAAAAGCAACTCAGGCAGAGAACTGCAATCCATCCCGAATCCCTCTTCCTTCAGAATTTCCATGATTGTCGGATTAGGCGTGGCTTTCACCGCAAAATACTGTTTGAAACCTGAATTCCAAGCGAAGGCCTTGATCAATCGGTGGGCGTTCGCTCTGATCGCCGCTTCATCATAGATATGAAACGGCGTGCCAAACTGCTCCGCAATATTTAAAATTTCCTCAAAGGTAAAAGGTAGATTCTTATTCGACATCAATTTCTCCGCTTTGTAATTCTGTCTGAGTTTCCCTAGCATGAACATTTCCCTGTCTTTTTTGACAGATGCTGAAAAATGAAATAATATCGTGTCAGTTATTTCACAAAAAATCAACCGATAAGTGACTGGATCTGATTTGAAATTCCGCCGGGATCAAGCGACACTGCTGACTGCACCACCTGAACACCTGCAGTCTGAAATGCCGGACACCTCAGCATCCTATCAGGGGCATTTCATCTGATTCGCATATAGACAAATTTTTTTGACATGTTGCTGGAAACCAGACATTATTTTGCCAGTGCTCACATGGCGCACTTATTGTTCAAAAATATCAAAACAAA
>JAGYOL010000266.1 GCA_018399555.1 Kiritimatiellia bacterium
TGTCTACTAAATCGATTGCTGCCGCTATTGCCGCGCTTGTGATATTTGTGCCGCTCCGCCAGGTTTTCTGTCAGGAGGTGTCCGCTGAAAAAAACGGACGGCCCAATGTTGTTTTTTTTATAGCTGATGATATCTCTCAGGAGGATTTGGGCTGCTACGGTCATCCGAGCGTGAAAACGCCGAACATCGACCTCCTTGCCGCTCAGGGGCTACGCTTTACCAGTGCCTATCTCACTATCAGCAGCTGCAGTCCGAGCCGTTGCAGCATCATAACCGGACGCTATCCGCACAACACCGGTGCGCCCGAGCTGCACGCTCCGCTACCCGAAGGACAGGTGCTGTTCCCGGAACTGCTCAAACAGGCCGGATACTACTCCGCTCTCTCTGGCAAACACCACATGGGTGATAATGCCAACAGGGGGTTTGATTTTATTTCAAAGGGCAAAGGCCCAGGCAGAGAGGAAGACTGGGTCGATGTGCTGCGCAAACGTCCCCCAGATCGCCCCTTTTTTCTCTGGTTCGCATCTGTGGATGCCCATCGTGACTGGCAGATCAATGATGACGCACCGCACTACAAACCGTCAGAGGTTGTTGTGCCGCCCTATTTGGTAGACGATGCTGCAACCCGCGCTGATCTGACCGGCTATTATCATGAGATCAGCCGTTTTGATCATTATGTGGGAGCGGTCGTGCGGCAGCTTGAGAAAGAGGGAGTTCTGGACAATACCTTCATTATCGTGATGTCCGATAACGGTCGTCCTTTTCCGCGTTGCAAAACGCGACTTTATGACAGCGGCATCAAGCCGCCCTTTATCGTGTGCCACCCTTCCAAGGTTAAAGTCGGGGTCTGCAACTCTCTGATAAGCTCAATCGACATTGCCCCGACAATTCTTGAACTTGCCGGAGTTGAACGTGATGAACGCATTCAGGGGGTCAGCTTTGTTCCGCTGCTGAAAGACCACAGTGCAACCACCAGAGATGTGGCCTTTGCCGAACACAACTGGCACGTTTACAGTGCGCACGAGCGGATGGTGCGTTCCGGCGAGTGGCTTTACATCCGCAACAACATGCCGCACAAGCAGAATCTCTGCGCGGAGGCCTATCTCGGTGGAGCCGGTGAATCGCTTTGGTCTGCTCACGCGCAGGGCACTCTGACTCCCCCTCAACAGAATGTGTTCTGGAAACCCTGCCCGCCGGAGGAACTCTACCATGTCGGCAAAGACCCGCATCAGCTGAACAACGTCGCATCCAATCCAGAGAACCGCAATATCTTGCGGCAGCTGCGCGGTGCCCTCCAGAAGTGGAGCACGCAAACCGGCGACACGCTTCCGCAGAATCCGACCCCCGACCGCGACACCCCGCCGGGCGCCGCTCCCCGGCCGAAAGGCAGAAAGCGGTTGGAGCATGGCGAAATGCCGGGTGAAAGTTCCGGCGCATCACAAATCAATAACCCGGGACCTGTCAAACTGAGATCAATCCTATGAAACAACTGCTGATACTGTTCGCCGCCGCAACCCTGCCACTCTCTCTCTCCCTGGCTCAGAATTGGCCGCAGTGGCGGGGATCGGCAGCGCCTCGAAGTCATTGCGGCGCGCCGGCAGGTAGCCACCCAGGCGCTCGCGCTGGAGATGCATGTACTT
>JAGYOL010000267.1 GCA_018399555.1 Kiritimatiellia bacterium
GCACTGCCCGCATCCATGGATGGCACATCAGCTATACGAAGCAGCTCTTCGTGATTTTTTGACCAATCCGGTGACATGTTTTTATCTCCACTGAAGCAGCCGCAGATAAACATACTGCTGACCGCAATAATTAACGCAAGTAATATAAACTCAATTCCCGAGCATCGACGACTGATTATTATACTCACAGTTGATTTTCGCATAACTTATCCCGATCCTTGTTTTTGATAAAGAAATGCCGGTTTGCAGGCGAAGACTTCCTGTAAAAAAACTGCAGGAATGAAAAACACACCTTACAAAACATTAATTGTCAGCTTACACTTTCTTCCACCAGATCGTCCAGCTTTTTCCGAGAGGAATCACAAAACGGATAACTGGGATACTCCCACAACAAAACGCACCCCTTCCAAGCGGAAGAAGCGCGTTTTTATGCCATGCCCTATCTCGTGAGTATTTGAGCAGAAGCACTCACACAGCCCATACATCCCGCACCGGAGCAGTTTTGAGCTTATCGGCATCATCATCGCCGATGCACTGCTCTTCAACCGGATTCCATTTGAGCTGCTTGCGACCCAGGCGCAGCGCGATGTTGGCCAGATGCGCGATGGTTATCGAGCGGTGACCGATCTCGCAAGTTGTGATTGTAGGCTGACCGCTGTAGATGCAGTCGATAAAATTGCGTTCATGCTGTCCGCTCCGGTAGAGATTGATTTCATCCTCACCGATCTTTTCGCGAATCAGAGACTGCGGTTTCATCTCCAGCTTGCCGCGTTTTACGAAAATCTCTTTGCCGCCTTCACCGACAAAACGAATGCCGTTGGGAAACCTGCTGGACACAAAAACTCTGACTCCGTCATCATAAACATACTCAAAGCTGTAATTGGCGGCGGTATTGAATATCTTGTTCGCGTCCGGCATATCGCTCTGCAGGTTTTCCACCAGCACCGGACCGGATTCATCCATGCCAAGTGCCCATTGAACAATATCGAAATGGTGTGCCCCCCAGTCGGTAATCATACCGCCTGAGTAATCCAGATTGTTACGCCAAACTAAAGGGTTATGTATAGCAGGGATAAACGGTCTTTTGCGGGCCGGCCCAAGCCACATGTCGAAATCTATATACTCAGGAGCTTGCGGCAACGCTCTCTTACTGGCAGCCGCTCCGCTTTTACTGAAGAGTTTGTGACCTCCCGGAATACCGACCTCAATACGCTGAATCTTTCCCAGGCGTCCATTGCGGACAAATTCGCAGGCCATGCGAAAGTAGTTGTCAGAACGCTGCTGCGAGCCTACCTGAAAGGTGACACCTGCCTCTCGCACGGTATCAGCCATGGCGCGTCCCTCGGTAATGCAGAGCGACATCGGTTTCTGACCATAGATATGCAACCCCTTGCGGGCGGCAGTTATCACCTGCATCGCATGCCAGTGATCCGGAGTGGAAATAACAACCGCGTCCAAGTCTTCCTGATCAAGCATATCGCGATAATCACAATAGCTGCTGCAACCCTTCCACTCG
>JAGYOL010000268.1 GCA_018399555.1 Kiritimatiellia bacterium
TTGATGCCGCCTTTGGTGGAGCGCGTCGCGATGAAGAAAAATCACGTGCCAAGGAGCGTGTTTACAGCTTTCGAAATGAGTTTCATCAGTGGGATCCGAAAAATCAGCGCCCCGAACTGTGGAATCTTTTCAACGCCAAGGTTAACAAAGGTGAGTCAATTCGGGTATTTCCTCTCTCCAACTGGACGGAACTGGATATCTGGCTGTACCTTCTGCGCGAAGAAATTCCGATTGTGCCGCTGTATTTCGCCGCTGAACGTCCGGTGGTTGAGCGGGACGGTGTGTTAATCATGCTTGATGATGACCGATTGCCTCTGAAAGAAGGCGAAAAGCCCATGATGAAGAAAGTCCGTTTCAGGACACTTGGTTGCTATCCGTTAACTGGCGCGGTTGAGTCCAATGCCGAGACACTGGAGCAGATTGTCCAGGAAATGCTACTGACAACCACCTCCGAGCGCCAGGGGCGCGTTATCGACGGCGACAACTCCTCTATGGAAGATAAGAAGAAAGACGGCTATTTCTAATGTTATCTCGCGCAGAGGCGCAGAGGCGCGGAGATGATTTATGTGTGAGAATGAAATTGGAACAATTGTAATACATGAATGTATAGCGATTCATTCGGCTTTAGGACCGGGGCTTTTTGAAAGTGTTTATGAAGTAATTCTTGCCCGACAGCTTCAGTTGGCTGGTTTAGAGGTGAAGCGACAGGTTCCTATAGCAATAAAGTATAACGGCATGGTTTTTGATGAAGGATTTAGAGCAGATATCATTGTTAATGATAAAGTTATTTTAGAATTGAAGTCAGTGGAAAAAGTTATACCCGTTCATAAAAAACAGGTTTTAACCTATTTGAAACTAACAGGTTGTAAGCTGGGATACTTACTTAATTTTGGAAATGATATAATGAGGACTGGGATTACCCGCTGCGTAAATGGATTAGAAGAGTAAAATCATAGCAACGAATATAAAATTCACTCTGCGCCCCTGCGCCCCTGCGCCCCTGCGCGAGACAATACTTTTCCATCGAGGCATGAAAGGAAGGATTATGAACCTGCGCCTCTGCGCCTCTGCGCGAGACAATACTATTATGGAAAACAACTACCAAATTAAAGAAAAAGAGCTGATAGAATCTGACATCACGAGCTACCTCCACCGCCACGAAACCAAGGATCTGCTGCGGTTGCTTACCTGCGGTTCGGTTGATGACGGCAAATCCACTCTGATCGGACGATTGCTATACGACAGTCATATGATTTATGAGGATCAATTGGAGAAGGTT
>JAGYOL010000269.1 GCA_018399555.1 Kiritimatiellia bacterium
CTGCCACATTGCTGGTGACGTGCTTTTTGAAGACATAGAGTCTGGATGACCTCTATCCGATTATCCCATACCTTCTCAAGCGCGATTCCCAGGCCGCCCGTTCAATTGTGTTCACAACATGTATTTCTTTGATAATAAAGAGCATAAAGCACCTCACGTTCATGCTAATTATGGGGAGTATAATGCGGTGATTTCAATACCGGAAGGTGCAGTTTTAGCTGGAGAGATGCCAAACAACAAACTGAAATTAATCAAAGCGTGGGTAGAGATCCATCAGGAAGATTTAATGGCTGATTGGAAATTGGCTGTTGAAGGCCAAACGCCCCACAAAATTGATCCATTGAGGTGAAATATGTTAAAAATCAATAGAGTCGATGCAAAAGATGACTATATTTTATTTGTTGAGTTGTCTGATGGACGATCAGGTTTTTTTGATGTGAAACCCTATCTTGAAAAAGGGGTGTTTACTCAATTGAAAGACAAAAACTATTTCAAACAGGTAAAACCTTTCTTCTGTGGAATCGCCTGGCCAAATGAACAGGATTTAAGTGCTGATACAATTGCGTTTGACTTAAAACATTCCTGACTGTAATGCAAGCATCCTGCCGTGTCAGGACGTAGTTCATAGGCCGAAGACGGGCTTGCTTTGGTTGCCGAATTCCAAGCTGGAAGCTTGGGTTACTTTAATCTCATTTCCGCATAGCGGAATCATATAATTTGCGCAGCAAATTATTAACACACCTTAATCTTTCCTGTAACCGCGCTGTCGATCAGGGTTGCCTTATACTCTTTCAGCTTCTCAATCATTTGCTCCTGGATTGTGATCGCTTTGTCAATCTTACCGGATTCGGCTTCGATGTGTTTGATAATGGCGGTTTGTTCCGGGAGTGGGGGGAATGCAATTTTGATGTTCTTCATTTCGTCATATCGAGTAGTCCATAGATCAGCAATAATACCATGCCCCAGGCGATAAAATTCTTCAATGAACGAATAACCCTTCAATATGTCTTTATCCAGCTTATCCAGCTCTGTGTAGACCCGGTTGCCAAATTCTTCGAAGGCCCACTCCATTGGTTCTCGTAGGGATTTGTCAAATCGCAATCCCGCTATCGCTTCATCGGTGAACTGTGCCTTGATGCGGCTCGGGCGCTCAATGCTGACCTTGTAATACCTGAAGTCGCTGTTATCAAAGATTTTGACTGCCAGCCCCTCTTCGTCTTCGCGCTGGATTTCTTCGAAGTTCACATAAGCTAAGTTTGGTTCCTTGCCTGTC
>JAGYOL010000027.1 GCA_018399555.1 Kiritimatiellia bacterium
TTGCGGTCAGGCGGAGGCGGATGTTGCGGCTTTGTTCATCGCCTTGAGTCCGGCGAAATTGGGCTTGAGGTTGTTCCAGAGCCTCTCCTGCCAGTGCGGACCGATGGTAGTTAGGCCCTCGGCGACGACCCGCCGTACCGTAACCGGACTTTCCAAGTCCCGCTGGGCCATCGAGACCTTTTCTTCGGGGAACTCAAACAGACGCTTCAACTCAAGAACAATGGCTTCAGATGCCGTTCAAAAAGGTTTTCCTGAACATGCTGGGAAATGACAACGCGGTTCGCAGTCAATGCGTCGAGATAACGATCTCCCATTTCCGCAGCCACTTTGTAGCCGACATGAAGCAATTGCCGTAGGTCCGAGTTGTAATCGGCACAACCCGAATCATGCCGAATAGCAGACGCAAAGCGGGGGCCATCCCATTCCGCGACGATATCGGCTGTGGGAAGATTCTGCGGATCGATGTCTATCACGTCGGCATAGGGCCCACAGAGCTCATCGAACCGCCCTAATGCGTCTCGGTAGACCTCCTTGGCAATCCGAAGGCCTCCCCCGCCGCTTTCGGCCAAGCTAATCAACTCTTCCAGCCAGGTTGTACCGGCGGTTTTGATGTGCAGGCCAGCTCCGGTATCCTGAAGTGCCTGCGCAATACAGGGGTAAATCGCAAATTTATCGCTGCCCGAATGCACGCTAAGTTTGAGGTTGACAGATAATCCGTAGGCCTTGACGGCATGGGCTATAACAGCTAGATCAGCCCTGAACTCCGCTTCAAACGCGGCAACATCCCCAACATAGTCGACACCCTTGTTGAATCTGCCCGAAAAGCGCGGTGCAATGGTTTGCACGGGTATGCCCTCATCCGCCAGCGCGGCCAGAATGGCAAGCAATTCATCCGGGGTCTGCGGTGTGGACGTCTCATCCATTGACACCTCGGTCACAAACCGCCCGGCTCCTTTCTCATCTTCAATTCGCCCGTAAATCGCAGCGGCCGACTTCACGGCGAAAAGATACTTGTTCGCAATGTCGCGCGTGCGCGACTTCGAAAGAGGCAAGGTATTTGCAATGCCGTCTATGTCAAGAGGTCGCAAGAGCTCGGGGTGCCGTTTCAAAAACTGTTCAACGTACCGCGCATCGGCTACCTGCCCGATTGCATCCGCAACATCCAATGAGAAGAAATTGCTCGAGTCGATGAAGCGATCAACCGTCTTGAGATTGATATGGTCCGCATCGACAAAGTACGGCAAATTCCAATCCAAAGCCGACACCGCCGCATCGGCCTCGTTGCGCACATCCATCGGTTCCGTCTTCACGATACAGTGCTCACGGTGGGACTTGTTCCAGACCGGGCCCACCTCGACACCGAGAGAACGCACCTTGACCAGTGCTGCAAGTTGCGCTTCGCCCTGTCGGCCGAATCGGTCGCCAATCCCCATCGTATACTTCATAATCTTCATTATATCCCTTTAAAATGAGTGTTCTAAAAGCAAACCATAAGAGGAACGGCGCATGAGCACACTTATACAGAAATTTTCGGATGTTATCAACGGCTATATTTAGTAAAAGCCCCAAGGGATCGTAGGTGAACTTTACACAAATTAGACAATCTGGTACCATTCTCCCATGCGAAAAATAGAAAGCAAAATTCTTACTGGGGATTCCTCGATCCAGCTATTATTATTCTCCGGCGAGCGAAACGCCGGAGAATCTTGAGCTGATGCGGATGATGGATGAAGAACACACTAAGCACCCATTTCTCGGAGTAAAGGGCTTGACCAACTTTCTGAATATCAATAAGGAAAAAACGCTTAACATTAAGCGAGTCCGCCGTCTTATGAGATTGATGGGGCTGGAGGCAATCTACCCAAAACCAAGATTGTCTGTTCCAGGGGCTGGGCATATGATCATCCCATATCTGCTTCGTGACATTGATATCCTCTATCCCAACCATGTGTGGTCAACTGATATTACGTATATTCCTATGCTTAATGGGTTTATGTATCTCGTGGCGGTCATTGACTGGTACAGCAGACGGGTTCTCTCCTGGGAATTATCAAACACATTGTCGGCATAGTTCTGCATTGAGGCGTTGGACTCGGCATTCCGCAAATCCAGCCTTCTGCATCGCTGATTGAAATTCCACACATTCTTTTAAGAGGGCCTGACTTTTCGCATTCGGTTTGGTAATGTTTGACATGGTTGTTGTCCTTTGTTCTGGAGTACCGGATCTACACCTTGTGAATCTACGTGTGGAGAAGAGTCAATTTTATTTTCAGATTACTTAAACAATGAAATGCGAATATCCTGCTTGCAAATAATAAATTGAAGAAGTTGATTTAATAGCGACTAGATCATGAAGTTAAGGATAGACTTCATAAGAAGATTCTCGATTTGTCTAATTTTCCAGAAAGTTCAGGCACAATTTTACCATTGTTACCTGGGCAGGAGTAGGTTATAATCATGCCAGTTAAGTATGGGTAAACCAAGTGAAATAAAGTTGATGAAAAACGGTTAGAGTTGTATCAAGGAGAGAATATAATGAAAAAAGCAGTAAAGATTATTGTCGGTGTCGTTGTCGTGTTGCTGGTGATTGTTGTCGGAGTTATTCTGAGTCTGCCGATGACGATTGGTCCGCTGGTCAAGAGTGCAGCGGCTACCGGCGGTCCCAAGGTGCTGGGTGTGGATGTGGCGGTTGGGGATGTGAAGCTGAGACCGTTTGCCGGCCAGTTGACAATAACCGATCTCAAGGTTGGTAATCCTGAAGGTTATACAGATACCGACTCCTTCGCGGTTAAAACCGTTGATGTCAAGCTGGACACAAAGTCGCTGATGGGTGGAGATACAATTGTTATCGATAAGATACTGATCGACGGCCCTGCAATTCTGTATGAGGTCAAAGATGGGAAATCCAACTTTGACAAGATGCTGGCGCGTGTTGCAAAAGCTGAAGCCGAAGAAAAAGATAAGAGTCGTCAGGATAAAGAGAAGAAACCGGGCAAAAAGGTTGTTATCAAAGAGTTTGTGCTGAAGGACAGCAAGGTGGCTTATTCATCAAAGCTGACATTTAACAAGCCGGTCACCATATCGCTGCCTACAGTTAAGGCAAATGGTATAGGCGAAAAGAGCGGTGGTGCGACAGCTGTTGAGGCCCTGGGCGAGATTGTCACAGCCACAATCGAAGGATTGAAAGATGCTGTGACTGGTGCGGTTTCAGCAACTGCGGGCGTAGGTGGAGATGCTTTGAAGAAAGGTGGAGATGCAGCTAGGGATGTTGCCGCGGATGCCGGTGCGGCCGCTCAGGATGCGGCAAAAAGTGCCGAGAAGGCGGCCAAAGAGGCTGCCGGCAAGTTGAAGGGGCTTTTCGGCAAATGAGCCTCTCAGGTTTTGCCGGGGACAACGATAAGTTGGTGAAAAAGTAAATTTTGTGGCGGATACTCTCAGATTTGTCAAGGGCAACTCCTTGCGTGATTCAATGAAGAAGTGCGTTGCTCGCGCCCTTGAGGTGCTTGACACGGATGCCCGAAAAATTCTGTATTCAGCTGTTAATAGGTGCAGGGGTCAGAGTGGCGGTTTCTGCGGGCTGGACGGCCAAGATGACATATATTATACTTTTTTTGCAATTTTGATGCTGGACGTTTACGGTGAAAAGCCGTTGTGGAATGAGGCTTTACGTGATTGGGTGCGTAATCTTTATCCATCTTTGAGCGGGGTGGACTGGGTTTGTGCGGTGCTGATATTGCTACGGTTGAACGCGATTTCGCGTATGCAATCTCGTCTGCAACTGCTACGCTTTTTTCGGCTGAGGTATTGGTCGGATTCATACAAGAGCTTCCTTGCGGTCTTACTGATTGAGCAGCTTTTTCCGGAGTGGTGCAGACGACTGGCACTTGTGCGTGCCGGGCGCGCAGTTGTCAGTGAAACCCGCAGCGTTGATTTCAGTGTGTTCAGCACGGCAGGCGCGGTAGTCAGGATGGTTCTGACCGCTTCTGCTGGCGAACAGGATGCTGCGACCAGAATGCTGGAGTTGGTTAGAAGGCGGCACTGCGCCTCCGGTGGTTATGCGGCGGCACCTGGTGGTGCGGCTGATCTGCTTTCCACGGCGGTTGCGATTTTCGGTTGTGCCTATATTAACGAAGAGTTAAAGATCGGAGCGAATGACAGAGCCTTCGTGGAGATGTGCTGGCAGGATGATGGTCTTTTTAGTGCCAGTCCAGAACAATGCCAAGGCGATTTAGAACACTCCTATTACGCTTTGCTGGCTTTGGGCGGGATGGTTTAGATTCGATGGCTCCGGTCTGCAGTCGGAGTTGTTGGAACCGGGTGAATGAATGATTGATTTTAAAGAGTTATTGAACAGGGAACAATATGATGCAGCGACTGCCGACGAGGGTCCTTTGCTGGTGCTTGCCGCGGCGGGCAGTGGCAAAACACGAACGCTGGTGTACAGGGTTGCATATTTAATGGAAGGGGGGGTGGCACCGGATAACATTCTGTTGTTGACCTTCACCAATCGTGCTGCGCGTGAGATGCTTGAACGGGCCCGCGATCTTGCCGGCGGCAGCGTGGGGGAACTCTGGAGTGGCACCTTTCATCACGTCTGCAACCGTATGCTGCGTCGTTATGCGCATCGTCTGGATTACAACAGGGGATTCAGAATAATTGACCAGGACGATTCCTACTCGATGATTGACGGTTGCATCAAAGAGTGTGTTCAGGACAAGAAAGAATTTCCCAAAAAGGGGGTTGTGGCAGGCTGGATAAGCCGTGCGGCGAACTCAGCGATTGCTATTCAAGATGTTGTCGCCAAGGTTGTCGGACTTTCGGATGACATGCGGCAGGAGGCTTTGGATGTTGCCATACTTTACGGAAAGCGCAAGCTTGATATGGGCGTGATGGATTTTGATGATCTGCTGGTTAATGGATTAAGGCTTCTGAACGAGTGTGGTGATGTAAGGGATTTTTATCAGCAGCAGTTTCATCATGTGTTGGTGGATGAGTATCAGGACACCAACCTATTGCAGGCGCAAATTGTTGACATCCTTGGGGCCAGGCATCGAAATGTCATGGCTGTGGGTGATGATTTCCAGTGTATCTACTCCTGGAGGGGAGCTGATTTCAAGAATATAATGGATTTTCCGGAGCGCTGGTCAGATTGCCGGATTGTGCGTTTAGAGCAGAATTACCGCAGCACCCCTCAGATTCTGGAGGTTGCAAATGCCAGTATTAAAGGCAATCCGGAGCAGTTTCAGAAGATATTGCGGCCGACAAGAAAAGCGCGTGTTAAGCCGCGTCTATACTATTTAAGAGATGGTGATCATCAGGCAATGAGTGTTATCTCCATGATGAGGGCGTATCAGGATGAGGGGTACGAACTACGGGATATGGTTATTCTTTATCGGGCTCATTTTCATTCGATTGAACTGCAGATGATGTTGGGGCGCAACGGCATCCCTTATTCGATTACATCCGGTATAAGTGTTTTTGAACAGGCGCATATTAAGGATGTGCTGGCTTTGTTGCAGCTGATAGTCAATCGCAATGATTATATATCGTTCAATCGTCTGCTGGGGTTGTTGAACGGGGTTGGCACAAAAACCGCTGAGAAGATGTGGCGTCAACTGGGGAATTGCTGTGAGTTGGGTGACGCTTCCCAGCGTAAACTGTTGTGTGAAACGTTAAGACCTGCTGCCAGAGAGCAGTGGATAAAGATAGACGGTTTTCTGAATGAGCTTTATGAATCGGGCCAATCGGAGTCGGCGGCATTGGTGATTAAAAGATTCTGTGATGTTTTTTATAAGGATCATCTTTATCGTAATTATGAAAATGCCGAGAAACGCGAAGAGGATATAGATGAGCTGATGCTTCAGATTATGAAGGTCGGAAAACTTGAGGATTTTCTGCAGGAGGTGGCATTGCTGACAAATGCTGATCATCAGTTTGATCGTGATTCACGCATGGGTGAGGACAGGGTTCATCTGAGCACAATTCATCAGGCCAAGGGACTTGAATGGGCGGTTGTTTTCATTATCTGGACATGCGAAGGCATGTTCCCTTCAGCGCGGGCGATCGGAGAGAGTGAGAATGATCGTGAAGAGCGGCGACTGTTCTATGTGGCGGTGACGCGTGCCAAAAATGAGTTGAATATTTTTGTGCCAAGGCAGCGGCGTATGCCGGATGGGGGAGTATTCCCCTGTCAGGCGTCGCGTTTTGTGAATGAGGTGCCCGTTGGGTTGCTCAATGTGCGTCACGGATTTTCCTGTTACTGAGAGTTATGTTTGTGATAGCATCCGGCTTGTTCACTCGGATTATGAGGGTGATTTTTATGATCGGGCTAAGTTTTTTAACAAGGAGGATGAAAAGTGAAGCCTGCCTGCTATTTGACAGCAATGATTATGGTGGCCGCGGTATGTGCGGCGGATATCGCCGAGCGACCGGTCGAAGGGACGTTGGAGGGGGTCAACGGATTTCGCAAGCCCAAAGGTGCGGTGGCAATGGTTGTGCCAGGGTTTCTGTGGCTTGAAGCCGAGGATTTCGATGATTACGGCGCCTGGAAGCTCGACACTCAATTTGTGCACAAAATGGGATCCGGTTATTTACTGGCGGTCGGGGTCGGTGAGCCGATAGCTGATGCCAAGACACGCATAAAGATTCAGCACTCAGGGAGGTATCGTCTTTGGTTGAGAACGCTGGACTGGCTTCCGGAACACTCGCCGGGCAGGTTTACGGTTGTGGTCAACGGTATGGAGAGCACTCAAACTCTGGGTGCATCCGGAAAATCGCAATGGAGATGGGAAAGTGCCGGTGAGTTTCAGCTTGAAAAGGGAGAAAATCCGATTGTTCTGAAGGATATTTCCGGTGCCTTCGGACGTTGTGATGCGCTGATCCTGACGACCGACATGAGTTACCGTCCGCCGGATGATTATGATGATACACGTCGGGAGCGGGCGCGACTCAGCGGTATCTCATATGAGGTGGTTGACGGTGGCGAGTTTGACGTAATTGTGGTTGGCGCGGGCACAGCCGGGTGTTCCGCCGCAATATCGGCGGCAAGGATGGGGGCTAAAACGGCACTGATTCAGGATCGCCCGGTACTGGGCGGCAATTCAAGTATTGAGTTGGGAGTGGGTACCGACGGCGCCAGTGTTTCAAAAGCCAATGCCCGCGAAACCGGTATTGTTGAAGAAGGCAATCTGATCCGCGTAAAAAAGGGGCAACATAAAATGAGTGCCGCCTATCAGGAGCTGGCTGCTGCTGAGCCCAATCTAAGTGTGTTTTACAACAGCCGTGTGATCGACGCCGAAAAAAGCGGTACCGATGTGATCAGCGCGGTTCTGGCAGTCAACACATTGACGCTCAAACACAAACGTTTCAGGGGCAGAATGTTTATTGATTGTACCGGCGACGGCTGGGTGGGTTACTATGCTGGAGCGGAGTATCGTTTCGGTCGTGAGGCACGCAGCGAGTTCGGAGAGACCGCCGCCCCTGAGCAGGCGGATTCGATAACCATGAGTGGTTGTCTGATGGGTGATCTTGCACTAGGTTACCGAGCTCAGGATGAGGGACATCCGGTTGAGTACAGTGCGCCGCCATGGGCAGTGAAATTGTTGCCGCCCGAAGATTTTCACCGTAAACCGCGCGGTTTTGCGCGTGGGCAGTGGTGGCTGGAGCATCCCGGCACCTTTAATGATCTGGAAAAGCCGGAACGTTGCCGTGATGAGTTGATCAGAATTGTATTCGCCTACTGGGAGTGGATAAAAAAATACTCCGAATACAAGGATGCAGCCCGAAACTACAAGATGACGTATGTGCCTTACATTGACGCCCGCCGTGAGACACGGCGCCTGGTGGGAGATTACATCATGACGCAGCAGGACGCCGAGGCAGGCACTATGTTTCCCGATCGTATAGGTTACGGAGGCTGGTCGCTGGATGTTCACAATCCCAAGGGCATTCACTCGGGCAAGGAAGGGCCCTATGATTTTGACGGACGCGTGCCGTTGTACAGTATCCCGTTCAGGAGTCTTTATTCAGTTAACATAGAGAACTTGCTGTTTGCTGGAAGGCATGTGAGTGTCACACATATAGCACTGGGTACGGTTCGAGTCCAGGCTACTCTTTCTGTTCTGGGTCAGGCAGCCGGCACGGCGGCGGCGATGTGTACGGACCGTTCAGTCACTCCTCGATCCATAGCGCAGCACCATATCGGCGATTTGCAACAGCAGCTTCTCAAGGACGATTGTTACATACCCGAACTGAAAAACGAGG
Source organism: Kiritimatiellia bacterium (assembly GCA_018399555.1). Lineage (GTDB taxonomy): Bacteria > Verrucomicrobiota > Kiritimatiellia > RFP12 > UBA1067 > M55B167. The sequence goes on from JAGYOL010000027.1 coordinate 8,263, forward strand.
ATCCGGCGGATTTGGCTCGCAGAGCTAAAGTTAGTGGCTCGAGCACCCGAATGTTCACCATTTTTGATAAAAGCAGCTTTAAATCCGATCCCGGAACACGACATCCGATGCAGATGAGCCGGGCGGTGATGTTCAGGCGGGGTGTCGACCGTCAGGTCGGCGAGTTTTATGCGCTACTTAGCAACACAACCGACAAGCCGATCAAGGTTCAGGTGCATCTGCGGGGATCAGCAGCAAATCAGGACTACTCATCGCAGCAGGATATCGGTGTGGCTGAATCGACTCTGACCCCCGGCAGAAAATACGTGAAGTTCACCTTTAACAAAGCGGTGGATGAGCCTTACATCTGGTTTTTTATTCCGCGTACAGCCGGGGTGGAGTGGGAGTTGAAAAAAAGTCCGCGGATCGAGGGGTCTCGTGCCTACGGTTCGGCTGCCGGCGGATCTTGGACGGTCAGTTCATCACAACAGTATGCCGCCTATCTCAAGCCGGGGATTCACATTCCCGAGAATTACGCTCCTGAAAATGTGATAGACGGTGTCGCACGGATTGTAGGCAGTCAGAAACACTGCTGGGTGTCTGATCCTGAAAAAGGGCTGCCGCAGTGGATCGAACTTGATTTCGGCAAAAGCGTTTCACTGAGCAGTGTACGTTTGACCTTTGATACCGAATTGAACAAACGCTTTCCGGCAGCGCCTGTGCCGCAGGAGTGCGTCAAAGATTACCGTGTCTCGGTTTTGTGTTCTGGCGAGTGGATTGATGTTGCAAAGGTTAAGGACAATTTCATGCGGCATTGCGTACATAACTTCGATCGTGTCGAGACCTCCAAACTGCGTGTAACTGTGGATGCGACCAACGGTGATCCCTGTGCCAGAATCTTTGAGATTAGGGCTTATTGATTTTGTCTGTTTTAATAAAATGATTTGAAAGGAATCGGTTATGGAAAGAATAGCGTTTTCAAATTTTTTGGGATTGTTCGGTTTGCTGGGTCTGGCTGCCTGCTGCGGCTGTTCCACTACGGGAATCAAGGTTGCCGACTTCAGTTCGATAAAAGAGTACATGCTGGCCAATAAAAACGGCATGCATGTGCGGTTGACCAATTACGGTGCGCGGATTACGGCGATTAGCGTGCCGGACCGCAAAGGCAGGTTCGCAGATGTGGTATTGGGGTATGACTGCGTGGAGAAGTATATCAACGCTCCGGACAAACCATACTTCGGTTGTGTTGTCGGGCGTTACGGCAATCGGATCGCACGAGGAAGATTTAGTCTGGATGGTCGCGAATATCAGTTGGCGACCAACAACGGCGTCAATCATCTGCATGGGGGCAATATCGGATTTGACAAGAAGCTCTGGCATGCAAAGCCCAACGGAAATTCTCTGATTTTTACAATGAGCTCGTATGACGGCGAGGAAGGTTATCCAGGCAATCTTGATGTGAGTGTCACATATACCCTGACCGACGAAAATGAGTTGGTAATAGATTACGTTGCGACCACTGATAAAGCGACACCAGTGAACCTGACTAACCATGCCTACTTCAATTTAAAGGGGGAGGGTGCCGGAACGATTCTCGATCATGAACTGATGATTAATGCAGACAGGTTCACTCCTGTCGACGAAACGCTTATTCCGACCGGCGAGTTCCGTCCGGTTAAGGGTACTCCTTTTGACTTCACAACCCCAAAACCGATTGGACGCGACATAGGGGTGCAGAATGCGCAGTTAAAAAATGGTAACGGTTATGATCACAATTTTGTGCTTAACAAAGCTGATGGAGGACTGACGGCGGCGGCGGTGGTTGTCGAACCAAAAAGCGGAAGGAAAATGGAGGTTTTCACTGAAGAACCTGGTGTACAGTTTTATTGCGGCAACTTCCTGAACGGGATATTGAGTGGTAAATCCGGTAGAAATTATCTGTTCCGCGGTGGTTTCTGTCTGGAGACACAGCATTTTCCGGATTCTCCCAATCAGAAGAATTTTCCATCAACTATCCTGAAAGCGGGTGAGAAGTATAAAACCAGAACAATTTACAAGTTTTCCACAGAATAGAATTGTACTATATTGGTGTTCAGAACGATAAGTCATCCCGGATTCATATAAATTCAGCGGATTTCCTGCCGTCGCGGTAGGGTTTAGGGAGTTTATGGAACGTGCGCGGTGGCTCGCTGCTGCCGATACGATGAAAATATACGTAAATTATTAGAAAAACGCCTTGCCCGTATCAATTTCACCATGATACCATAAGACAATCTCCGTGTAGTGTGTTTAGAAGCGATGCAGACGGACTGTTTTTGTTGAGACAAGCTTAAATGACTGAGTGTTTAATTATGATTATCAAGCCATGTACGAGTCAGATTTGTGGCCGTTCCGCTCATTTTATACGCCGATGGATGTATTTTATGTGCATTATGATGCTCTTGCCGTGTCTGCTGTTTATCTGTGGTTGCGGCGGAAAGAAAGAGCCCGAAAATGCATCGGCGGAACCGAAAACCGGCGGTGTCGTAAGCAGAGCTGCCGACAAGGAATATATGAAAAGCCTTGTTTCGCACCAAGCGAAAATCACTGCAGTGGCGCGGCAGCGTGACGAGCTGAATCAGCGTATGAAAAGTGTCGCTGATGCGGTTAAGTCCGAACTTGGTGAGGATGTGAGCGAAGAAGAATTCAAGGCCGCCCTTGCACAGAGCGCAGAGTGGCAATCGTTGTTGAAGCATCAGGCTGAGATTAATGCCGGAGCCAGCAACACACTCGAAGAGGCGCGCTCGATTATTCGGGAGCGGATACTGCGCGAAGAGCGCGAAAATGCCGCCGCAGGAACACGGGAATGAAGGATTTTACGAATTTTCACTTGCAAACGGCTTTTGGGTGAAAGAGTCACTTTACAACAGCTTTAAGTTATAACGGAGAGATGATAATGAAAATGGCAGGAATTAAGAAGGCAACCAAACAACTGGTCTTTTCCTTGGTAGCGGTCGTGACGGCGTTTGCTGGCATAAGCGTCTTTGCGCAGGGAGATATTGTAAGCATAAAATCAAACCAGTCCGGTGAAATTATCACGGCGTCCGGGGTGGATGTTGAGATGCGCGTGACATTAAACGGCCACTTTGAATTGATCGATGATGGCGGCAGCACCACCGGTGATGCTCTGTTGCGCATGATCGTCAATGGCACTGTTGCCTGGGCGAGGCTTGATTCTATCAGTCGTTACGCCGTTTCCGGTGGTGCCACTCCCAGAACCGATGTCATTTTTCAGTACACCGTAAAACCGGGTGATATGGCGTCACCTCTGGCCGTTTACGGCAATGCCGGCAGCAGCTCTCCCGGCGACGCATACCAGTTCATCTGGAATGGCTGGCAGGTCTCTCAGGTCGGTGACCCCACTACACTGGCCGTCTGGCGTTATAGAACCGATGTCTGGATCGGCGGTGATGTCTATGACCCTACCTTCAAGCTTGCCAATATCACCTTGCGTACACTGGCCTTTAACGATGCAGTCAGTCCGGTCAATGTGGCAGCCACCGAAACGGTCTCCTGGCGTGTCACCTCCGTTAATCCAATTGAAAGTTCGGTGGTCGATTTTTATGTTTGGCCCGATGATCCGAGCGTCGCACAGGTAGGTTCAGTTCCCGGGCAGGCTCTTTTGATCAGCATGCCTAGCGGTTCAACCGAAGTCGATTTCGCGGTTCGCGGTCTGGCGGCCGGTTCCACCGATATCTATCTGCAACGCACGGCCGATTACCTCAATAACGGCACGGTCGGTGTAACGAACTATATCAAACGAGCCATTACAGTGACGCCCCCGCCGGAACCGACCGTGCGGATTGTGATGGTTGACAACGGCAGCGACAACATCTCTATGGGTGAGAGCGGTGTGCTGAGTACCGGTAATTTCCGAGTTGAACTCTCCGAACCCTACGGCAGTGATATTGATGTGCAGATCGATACCTCAATCGCCGGAACCTCGCAGAACAGCCTGACATTTGCTTCCGATCCTTTTGTTTTGCGTATTCCTGCCGGTGACACCGCTTCGCCTGACTCCAAATTCAATGTGCCTGACGGCACTCTGCTGAGTGAAGCGACCGGTGTGACCCTGAGACCGGTTATTCAGGATCCCACTTCAGCTGCGTATTACAGTAGGGTGCGCGAGGGTACCGTTTATGTTGAAAACGTTAATCCGGTCATCACACGTCCGGAATCGGGCGATGTTATCGATGTGACCCGCGGAGTGATTTCCTCTTTCGAGTTTACTGTTGCTGATGTTCCGGCTGACCGCAGCACGCTCATCACCCGTTGGAACTTTGGTGATTCGACACCCGAGCTGGTTATAACCGGACATGTCGGCCAGGCTACGCACACATTCACCACCACCGGCACCCGCATGGTGACAGTGCAGGCGGAGGACAAAGACGGCGGAGTTTCCTCGGTTGTTCAGTTCGAAGTGAATGTTGAGCCGCCGCAGGCTCAACCGAGTGTAACGGTTACCCCGTCCTCCTTTATCTATGATGAGACCACTGCCAACGCGACCGGTGAATTGACTGTGACGCTCTCGGAATCCTTTAATGAGGATGTTTACATCCGTCTTGAGACGGTACCTTCCGTTCAGGGGAGCATTGTGCTCTCGACAACCAACGCTTTCCGTATTTCACAGGGCGTGACCAACTCTGTTTCGCCGTTGCGTTTCTCGCTGGTTGACGGCACGGAGTTCAGTGAACTGACCGGTATCACGATTCGTCCGGTTGTAACCAATGCCGCTGCCGCCGCCTACTATACCGATCTAAAAGAGACCACTGTGTTTGTAGAGAACGTTGATCCGGTGATCACATCACCTTTGGCTTCCGATCTGGCCCAGCCTGCCGATTCAACCTACGGATATAATCAGATTCCGCTGGGAGAAGCTTTCACCTTCAACTATGACGTTGCCGACGTTACTGCTGACCGTGCATCCATGCAGGTTGAATGGAACTTCGATGACGGTAATGCCACCACAACCGTCGGCCACAGTGGAACTGCCACTCACACCTACAACGCTCTGGGTGACCGGATTGTAAGTGTGCAGGCCTTCGATAAAGACGGCGGCATTTCGGAGAAAATAGAGTTTAAAGTCACGGTTGTTCCGCCGCCGCCGCCGCCGACGGTCAGAATAATTCCGCCCGCTTTTGAGCAGACTGAAACCGATGACACCTACGTAGACACGATTCTGGTTCAACTGACCGAGGGCTTTACCAGTCCGGTGGTAGTTGATCTCGCCCAAAGTATTCCGGATGTACTTGATCTGAGTGAGACCCAGGTGACCTTCAGCAACGGTGAAACCAACAAGGTAGTTTTTATTTCACCCAAAGACGGAACATTGGCAACCCGTGCCCCCGGTGTTTTCATCACACCTAATGTGGTTGGCACTGCCGCAGCAGTGGACCACTTCGAAACGGAGGAGGGTGCGTATGTGCGCACCGCCAACCGGGCACCGGTGATAACCACCCCGACCGCCAGTGATCTTAACAGCCCTAATCCGGTTTACACCGTTCCGCAGGGGGCACCCTTCCGTTTCAATTGGGTGATTGACGATGTAGAGGCTGATCTGCCTTCTATGCAGGTAACCTGGATCTGGGGTGACGGTCAGGAGACGGTTGTCACCGGCGGCAGTGGCTTCCTGAATCATACCTATAACGCGCTTGGCGATATCATTGTGCAGGTTTCTGCACGTGACAAAGATGGTGGAAGATCGCTGGTTTCCTTCAAGATCAGGGTTCTGCCCTCCAAAGCGGTCAACGCAATACCGATCGGACCGAACATGGAGAACAGCTACTTCGGAGCCTCCGGTATCGGCAACGGTACTGTCGAGTCCGATGGTGCACGTTCAACCGAGAACCGCAACAATATCTGGCGCTTCAAATATGATCCTAATATCACCGCGGCTCAGCTCGAGGCGATTGCCTACAAAGCTCAGCCCAGTTATACCGTGACGCTTTATGATGGTGCTGGCACTCCTTATGATGGGCCGACCTACATCCATGACAGCTTCTTCTATGTCTGGGTGGGTGCCGATCAGGGCTTCCCGGAAGAGATGCTTGAACCGGCCAAAACAAAAACCATAACCGAAGTTTCACTGCCGGATACGCAGGATGATGACGAAGGCGGTGGAACCAGCAGTACGTCCACCCGCAATGTCAGCGCGATTTTCTCGCGTGAATGGCTGGTTTCGGATAACATGGGCGATATCAACCTGGATGGCATACCCGACAAGATCGCGCAGTCATACGGCCTGCCCGAGGCGGTTGCGGCTGTCACCGCCAATCCAGGCGACCTGCCGCCCGGACTGCTCAACGCTCGTGGCTACAACGGTGATGAAGACTACCTGCCTGATGTCGCCGATGGCGGACGAAACATATTCGCGACCATGGGCGCGCCCTTCACCGCCTTCCTCGAGGTGCGCGGTTTCCACGAGGGGTTGAATCGCCCCGGTGTGAGCGATCCTTACGGCCCGCTGGATGAGCCCGGTGCCGACGGCAGCCGCGGCGGAACCGATCCGACCGATCCGGATACTGATGGCGACGGTTTCCCGGATGGCTGGGAGTATTACTTCTGGTATAACGCCAAATTTCAGGGGTTGACCGGTGAGAAATACAATCCAGCCAATGTTGCGGTTGGAATCGAAATTGACAGTAAAGATATATACGGTGCCTTTGATCCGCTGACTTCCGCTGTTGATGAGGATGCTGGCAGCGTGGCCCTGCGTGATCTTGACAACGACGGCATATATGACATTGAAGAACTGATCGCCGGAACGAATCCGATCCATTGGGATACCGACGGCGACGGCATGTGCGACGGCTGGGAAATTTTGCGTGGGCTCGACCCGACCGACGCCCGTGACGGCCTTAACGCCAGTATGAACAATCCGGACGGCGATTATATGGCCTATGCGATGGTTCCACGTCAGATGTTGACAGTCATCGGCAATAATGCTACCAACAGCTATATCGGTGAGGGCTTCGCGATCGGCGACACCAACGGCACTCTCAATGCCTGGTATCACTACGGCGATGATGATGCGCCGATAGCTGTCGGCAAGGAAATTGAATTCCCCGCCGGCGGTGCCGTCACAGAGATTGAGGATATTCAAGCACTTCTGCTGCACTTCCAGGTGCGCGATGCATTCGGTTTTGATCCGCGCACAGCCTGGTGCGACGAGATTGATAATGGGCGCTTTGCCGGAACAGGAGTCAGCGGTAGTGCTCCCAACACCAAACCCTTCACCTCAGTTGATGAATACCTGCTGATGAAATTTATGTCTGAGCTTGAGGTCAATGGAACCGGCGCGACTATACCGCCGGAAAATACGATCTGGTCGTCGGTCTCAACCGATCCGCGCACACCGGATACCGATGCCGGACCCGGAGGGGTTGACGGACTGCCGGATGGCTGGGAGCTCTATGTGGCCACGCGTCCGGGGACAACCGACTTTTTGATTTCGCCCTGGAATTATAGAGACTTTGATGATGATCTTGATCCCAATACGCCCAGTCCGGGTGACGGTCTGAGTGTTCAGCGCGAATTCGCGGGTCTATATTCGAGTGCGCAGTATGCCGACTCGGCGCTGTACACCTCAGTTTCCGGGTACACCACTGTTTCCATCACCCCGAGCGACGTGGATCAGTATTGGGTCAATAAGTTCTGGCCGACCGATCCCTGGAACCATGATACCGACGGTGACAGTGTCTCCGACTCGCGTGAGCGCGCCTTCATTTACGGGAATCCGGTTGACAGCGGCGGGCTCTTTACTGCCGGCGGCGGATTGAATCCCTGCTCGGTGGATACTGACCGCGACGCTCTGCCGGATGGCTGGGAGTTGCAGTTCGCCGGTACTCCGGTGGCAGATGACGGTTCAACCACGGTTGAACCGTCTCTGCCCGGTCAGCCGCAGGCGCCGGTTGCCATGGTTATCACCAACGGCATGGACGGTACGGTCTCCGACTATAACGAGGACTGGGACAACGACGGTCTGCTCAACTATCAGGAGTACTGGGTGCAGGCGGTGCGCAGCTTCCGTTATGATGTGTCCGCCGAAGATGCACCGATGGATATCACGCACGATGTCACCTATTTCTTTGAGGAACTGACGACCCCTTGGGATATTGCACAGTATCCGTTCGGCACAGACAACGGACGGCTCTGGTATATGCTGCCGCCCTGGAAAACACAATATGTCTCCACCGATCCCACCAATGCGGATACCGATAATGACGCCATGGACGACTACTATGAGATGTTCCACGGCCTGAATCCGATCCTCGGCATGGGTAATCAGGGCGATATTATATATCTTGCCTACGAGAAAAATATCTCCGCTTATGCCAACAGCTTCTATCTGGCGGTCAACGGGCTGCCGATGGACTTCCAGAAATATCCCTGGCTGGCCGGGTTGCCCGAAGCGGATGCCGACAGCGACGGTCTGATCAACTTTGAAGAGATGCTGCTTGCCAACTCCGGCGCGGCACCGAACTACAATACCGACCCGACTGCGCTCTGGATGACAGATTATCGTAATCCGAACAGTCTGACACATCGCTTCTATTTCAACGGCGGCATGTTTTTCTGGCCGGGCACAGATGATGTCAGAGGACAGTTGGTGATGGACTACGCCGCCATGTTCGACTTTGAAATCAACGAGGGTTACGACACCGACAACGATGGTGTTTCCGACAAGGCCGAGCTGGTGCATTCACGTAATCCGCTCAGCGATCCGCGTGATCATGATGATCCGCTGCGTCGCCAGGCGATCTACTTCAGCGGTACAAACTCGCTGGCGCGCACTATCGTGAATCAGTCCTTCGATGAGTGGAGCTTCCGCAGCTTCACCGTAGAGTTGTGGGCGCGTCCGGAAGTGAACAACCGCGATCAGGTGATTCTTGAACGTTCTGTGCCGCTGGCACCGAGTGATGTCAACGACACCACGCCGTATCGTGACCGCAAGACCTTCCAGATCGGCATTGCCGCGGACGGACGGATTTACGCGCTGATCGAGAGCTCCGGCTCTGACGCTCATGACTCGCACACCGGAACGCAGGTCGTTTACGGTCCTCCGGTTGATACCGACAAGTGGATGCACATTGCCGCCCGGATGGATGGCAATGAGGGCAACTTCAGCATTATAATCGACGGTCAGCTCTATGACAGCGTCGAAACCGATATCATCCCGGCGACAGGTGTCGTAACGGTTGACAATTCTGCCAGCGGCGGTACCATCGATTATTATGTGTACAGCGGCGCGATTGCGGTCGGCGCCACCGACATAACCCCCGAATACTCGGTGTTGCTGCATGAGTGGGAAAACTTCGGACTCTTCTATCAGGGTTACGTTGATGAGGTGCGCATCTGGGACGGTGCGCGTGAACTCAACGACATCGATGCCGACCGTATGAAACGCTATATGCGCTCGGACATTGTCAATAACCGTGAAACGGTTGCGCTTGAAGAGTACAACGGAGCTACCCGAACGTTCGGCAGTGCCTATCAGCTCTCACCTGAACTGCTTTATCACTACAGCTTCGATAATATCTTCGGAGGCGACAATCCTGCCAGTGTTGCGCAAGTGCCGCGCGGTTTCAACGATCCGGCTGCCACGACCAACCGACCGCCAGCTGCCGACAGCGATGCACTGCTCTTCGGTCTCTCGCCGGTAACGAGTACTGTTTATACCGACAAGCAGTATCTGCCGGTGATTGAGAACAGTGTCGATCATCTGCCGATCTTCGGCGGAGTCGATGACTCGGGTACTACGCTTGAGGTGCTTATCAGCGACAGAGTGATCGACTCGGTCTTCTGGTCGCAGTCGATGGCCGGAACACTTCCGGGAACCTACCGGTTCCCTAACGACAACAATCCTTATGGCATCACCTATGACTTCCGTCAGGATGATCCCACAGAGTCGGCCTTTGAATTCTTCGGCGATATGCTGCCGCTCGGCGACGCCTTCGCCAAGAGCGTTCCCGAAATGTGGGATGGGCAAGGGCCCAGCGCTCCATGGGCAGAGACCGGTGCCGACAGCGATTCCGACGGACTCCCCGACTGGTGGGAGATGGATAAGTTCGGCACGCTTGATGCGGGCTGGCATGATCTTTATCCCGATGCCAGCGGCATGACCAACGGTGAACGTTATCTGCGCGACATTGCCTACGGTGCCACGCCGGATAATCCGGCCGGAACCGATTCGCTGGTGCATACCTCGGATATAGATGGTGATGGTATTCCCGATTGGTGGGAGGACATGTATTCGCTCGATAAACTAAGTGCAACCGGTATCGGCGGGGCTATGGGTGATCCCGACCGTGACGGTCTGCCGAACATAGCGGAGTATCTGATCTCCGAAGTATATCAGTTCCGCTATCTCAATCCGCGGTTGTTCAGAACTGACCCTGCCCAGGTTTATTCCGATTACTACCAGAAAGAGGGTCAGTTGACCCTGGGTGCTATGTTTACCGACCACGACTACATAGAAGATTTGTGGGAGTATCTCTACGACCCTTACTTCGTGAGCAGTTATATCTATGATGCACACGAGGACAACGATGAGGACGGCTGGTCGAATTGGGCTGAAGCCCGCTACAGCGCTGTGAATAAGAGCGTCCGACCTGACGCATCCACTTCCCTGCTGCCGATGGGTGACTCCCAGGGCGAATACCCTGTGCCCTTCATAAATATGAAGCTGAGCTACAGCGGTTTCCAGAGTTCTGAGGCTCTGGTTGTGCAGGCTTACTCCGATCCGACCATGGACGGTGTGCCTGATGCCACATTCGCCTACGGCCTGAGTGTCGATGGTGATGTCCAGCCCAATCAGTATAATATGGGACCGTGGAAGGATCAGGATTTCCGCGTCTATCTCAGCCCGGGGCATATCGATCCGGGCAGTATAGAACTGCGTTTCACCGATGTTTTCACCGGCACTACCCTGAATTTCGGTTACGATCAGGATGGCGTGATCTACGGCACTTACTCGGGTGGATCATCCTTTAAGATCGGTACCATCGATTATACCAGTGGTGAGGCGATCGTTGATCTTGGCAGGTTTAATGAGGATACAATTATACGTGATGACTCCGGAACTTACGTACTCGCTGTCGCGGCAAGTGTCGTGAGGTTGAACTACAATGTCAACCTGGTATCCAGTTATCCGCTGAATCTGACGCTCTCAAGGGCCGATGAGGGATATGTGCGCGAGGGGCTTAACTACTTCTTCGCATTTATGGATATCGACGGTAACGGAGTCTGGAATGCTGGTGAACCGTGCGGTCTGCCGGAGAGTTTCGCCACCGATATCGGTTGGGACCGTAATGAGATCCGGATCGAGTTGACCGACTATCGCGACGGTTATCTGCGTCTCGATCTGGCCAGCGGTCTGCGTTCCGAGGATATCATCTTCGGCAGCGGCGATGATGATCAGGGCGGCGATGACGACTCCGGCGTGGGTACATCCACCCGGGTACGCATTTTGCGCAAAATCGGTACGCAGTCACAGGTGATGCTGGACCGCACGCTGATCAACCGCAAGTCGATTCATGAGGGTGATTTCCTGGCCAACGGCGATCTGACACTTGACTGGGAAGTGGGATCAGTTGATCCCAACGTGACAACACTTATGTACGACGTTTATGTCGGAGATCATCCTGTTACGCTGAGTAACCGTCTTGTTACGAGCTTCATGGTAAACTATGATGCCGCTCGTCAGCTGGCTGTCAGCACCAAGCCGGTGCATGGGGCCTACGTTTATTCGTCGCGTCCGGTCTTCCGCTGGACGATGCCTGATAAATATCCCGCCTTTGCTCTGGAGATAAAGAAAGGTTCATCGAGTGGACCGACTGTCTATCTGAGTGGTGCGCAGAAAGCGCCGGCACGCGATGTCGCAACCGGTGAGTATATCTGGGAGGCTCCGATTCATGCCGGTAACCGCCTGCCCAGCGGGCACATCTTTGCAGTCAACACGGTTTACGCCTGGAGAGTGGCGCCGCTTGACGCGAAATATTCCAGCGCCGCCCCCGGTAGCTGGTCGGAGTGGAAGGTTTTTCGCCTGGATGTCAACAAGCCGATGCAGAGCTCCGGTTACGGTATGATTGATGTGTCTGTCAAGTACTTCGGTCCGGCGGTCAACAACTTGGCCAATAAGGTCAAGGTGGAGGCCTACAACACCCGCGATTTCACGGGAGTTGCTGAATCGCAGTACACTCTGACCACAGCCGAGCTGGCAACGTTGGTCGATGATCAGAGTGCTGGCAACGTCAATGCAGTACTGCGCGGTCTGACACCGAGCGTGCATAAAGGTGAATACTATGTAATGGTCTACATCGATTCCAACAATAACAACAAACGTGATGTTTGGGAGTCCTGGGGTTACGCCAATTACTATGGCAAGAATGTTCCGATTAACGATAAGTTTGTCGAACGTGATTCGATCTTTGCCGACATCTTTGCCGGTAATATTGCCCCGTATGTGGCACTGCCGGTGACCGTGGAGATGAATGCGCTCATTCCGAAAGTCACGGTGATGATCGAAGATTGCGACACCGATCAGGACTGGTTCCCGGATGCATGGGAGTATCAGATGAATCCCGGCGAGGATTTCCTCGATGATATCGCGCCCTCGGCGCTGTGGCCGACGGATACCGGCAACACCGAAGTAAACCCAACCCTGACTACGGGTGCCTGGAGTGCCGGAATAATCAGTCTGCTGACTTTCGGCAGTAACGACTCGGATGGTGACGGAATTGATGATGCCACTGAGATGTTGATCGGTACTGACGCAACACAGAGCGACCCGCTAGAGGTTTACAACAACCTGTTAATGGGAGCTAATCCCGAAGATGAGATCAGCCTGTCGCTGCAAGGGCTGACTGTGAGTCAGAACGGGCCGCAGCTCACCTGGAACCTGGATGTACAACGTTCTGATTCCCAGTTGAGTCAGGGAATGCTGAGCCTGCTGTCGGCTTCAGGTGACGGCACGACAACCTATAGAATTCAATACACCGAATCGCTTGCAGCCCCCGAGTGGGTCACAGTTGAAGAAGATAGTGTGAAACTGGACGGCAGTAAAACTCTGATCAATCAGGTGACCTCCACATATCTGAAATCGGAGCGCGGTTTCTTCAGGGTTGTGATAGGCGACTGATATCAGCCTCGGTGCAGAATCCGACTTCCGGACGTAAATCACCGTCCGGAAGCGGATTTGCCGTTATGGTGTTATCGGATAGCTGAAATTTAGGGATTTGCGTCAGATGCGGGCCGTAACAGAGCGTAAATAAAGTTGAGAGTACCATGAATTTATCAAGAGTTGTAACAGCGATCCTGGTGATCGGCGCATGTGTGACTCATCATACTTTCGCCGCACCTTTCGCCAGGACGGTCGAGTTTACGCAACCCGGCGGTGAAATAATCCGTTTATGGGGTGAGGGCGACGAATTTTACGCTGTCTTTGAAACTCTGGATGGCTATACCGTGCTCTTTGATGAAACGCGTAAGGCTTATTGCTACGCTGTTTTGAATAATGACGGCACAGACCTGCTCTCGACCGGTGTGCCGGTGGGTGCACAGCGCCCGGCCGGGCTTCAGCCGCATATCCGGATCAATAGCGAAACATCCAAAGCAATTGCGATTGACCGACGTTCACAGTGGGAGGAACAGACCGGTATCATCGAACGCTGGAATCTGCTTAAAAGAGAGCGTCGCCTGCTTGAAAACAGATTGTCGGACGGACCTGTACTTATGGCACCTCCCGCATCGCACACGGTTGGAGAGATCAGCGGGATCGTTCTGCTGATTGACTTTGATGATGATGTGCGCTCTGTGACCAAAACTGAGGTTGAACAGTTCTGCAATCTGCCGGGGTACAGCGGCTACGGCAATAACGGTTCTGTGCGCGACTATTTTTATGAGGTGTCTAACGGCATGCTGCTCTACACCAATACCGTTCTGCAGTATGTGCGTATACCGAATTCACTTCATCCCAAATCATATTACACCGATTCTGAGAAAAACTGCGGCGAGAGTGCCAACGAGCTGATCCGCGACGCATTAAGTCTTCTGAAAGCTCAACCTAATTTCGACAGTGAAATCGCACCGTTGATCGATTCAGCATCACTCAACAATATGGGCCAGGCGTTGGCTCTGAAT
>JAGYOL010000270.1 GCA_018399555.1 Kiritimatiellia bacterium
GGAAGCGGCCGGAAATGCCGATGCCACCAGGGTTGACCTGAGCGCAGTGCTCTCCGATTACTATATGCTTAAAGACGGGGAGATCGTATTTTTTGAAAAAAACGCACGTCTTGACGCTCTGCTCCACTTAACAGACTCCGGCAGTGATCTGCGTTTTGAAAAATTGAAGCTGGCCTCTTCCCTGATCGATATCGATACAGCCGGTTCAATTGCCGATATCCGGCGGACGAGACGTGCCGATCTTAAAGGATATGTCAATCTGAAGTTTGAAGCAGTCGAAAAACTGCTGCGTGTGCGCGGTGTCGATGAGTGGCATTTGCGCGGTGACGGAAAGACAGCTTTCACTTTGCGTGCTCCGCTGAACAGCGGTTTCCTGCGCCAGGGTGAGTTTGACGGCGAGTTTTCGCTAAAATCTCTGAGCGGGCTGGGATTAAACGCGGGTAATTCCCCGATCAAACTGAAACTCGCTGATGGACGCTTGAAGTGCGTCTGGCAACCGCCTCTGAATGACGGCAGATTGAATTTTGAGCCGGTTTTTGATTTCATGGATGGTGGTTGCTCAGTGTCAATCGGGGACGGCTCTCTGCTGGATAACGCGACTATCACCCAGGAAATGGTGGACAAACTGCTTGTCCATTTCAACCCGCTCTTTCACGGCAGCCGAGTGCTTAACGGTACGGCCGGCGTGCGGATTAACCGTTTTGTTTCCGGACCCCTTCCCGGACATGGCGATCTGCTGGTAGACGCCGAATGCACTCTGGATAATCTGGAAATGACGCTTTCACCCGCCATGCGCGATCTGCTCGCGATGATTCAGATTAAAGAGCGGGTTTATACTGTGGAGCACCTGCCGCTGCGTGTTCAGGTGCGCGATGAAAGAGTCTTCCTGGATTCAGTGACCATGGAGTTCGATGAAATGCCGCTGACCTTCAGCGGCAGTGTGGGTTTTGACTCCACGGTTAACTATCTTGTCGAAATACCGATCGGTGCGATAATCGCCGAAAAAACCGGACTCAAAGTGCCTGGACAGCTTGTGGTGAAGGTGCCTGTGACCGGTACGGTTGACAGCCCGCGCCTCGATACCGCCGCACTGCACAACGCGATGGGGGGTGCTGTCAGAAAAACTCTGGAGAGCCAGGCGGTTAAAGGTGTCACCGATTTTCTAAATCAGTTAAAAAATGAACTGAAATGATTGTTCAAAAATATCAAAACAAATGTCAAATATCTTAACTACGAC
>JAGYOL010000271.1 GCA_018399555.1 Kiritimatiellia bacterium
GGCCCCGGACGACCAGTAGCTTTCGTTATAGCGACGTGAGAAATAAATAGTGACAGGCATTATTTTAGTGGACAAGTGGGGAGGTTTGGTGTATAAGGGGGTTGTTTTTCGGAAATAAATAGTGACAGGCATTATTTTAGTGGACAAGTGGGGAGGTTTGGTGTATAAGGGGGTTGTTTTTCGGGATAATGGAGGTGAATATGAGGCTGAACAGGATCAAGCTGGAGGAGGCGGCGACGTATCATGTGATGAGCCGGGTGATCGAGCATCGGTTTATTTTCGGGGATACGGAAAAGAGTTTTCTGCATAATCTGATGCGGCGGCTGGAGGATTTTAGCGGCTGCGAGGTAAGAACTTACGCGTTTATGGATAATCATTTTCATCTTTTGCTGCATGTGCCGGTGAAGCGGGATCTTTCCGATGATGAGGTGAAGCGTCGGACTAAAATTCTATATGGCAAAAAGAAGTATGCGCAGATGGAGCGGGACTGGGAGATGTGGATCGAAAAGGGTTGCGATTATAAGGTCAAGGCGCAGTTGGATGCCTTGCGCGCCAGAATGTATGATGTGTCGGAGTTCATGAAAACGTTCAAGCAGCGCTTTTCAATCTATTATAACGCGCATCACGATCGGAGGGGCGCGGGTACGCTCTGGCATGATCGTTTCAAGAGTGTCCTAGTGGAGGAGAGTGAGAATGCGCAGGTGACGGTGGCGGTGTATATCGATCTTAATCCAGTGCGGGCGGGGGTGGTGGGGGATCCCAAGGATTACCGCTGGTCGGGCTACGGCGAGGCGCTAGGACGGGGCGGACGCGCAATGGCTGGCATCAGCAAGTTATTTTGCGGTATGGATTTGAATAAGGGCAAGGTGCTGGCGCAATATCGCAAAACGCTGTACTGTGAAGGGGTGAGGAAACTTAATGAGTTCACGAATACGGTATCAAAGCCGGGCTTCGCGCGGGCGGTGACCGATAAGGTGCTGGATGAGGGAGGGGAACTCTCTGTTGCGCAGATCCTGCGCTGTCGCGCGCGTTATCTGACCGACGGCGTGGTGATCGGCGGCAAGGATTATGTCGAAAAAATGCTCAACGAGCACGGTCAGTTCAGCACTTTGCGCCGCAAACGCGGGGCTCGGCGGATGAAAAGCGGCGCGTGTGAGTGGAATGGATTGTGCATGGCGGGA
>JAGYOL010000272.1 GCA_018399555.1 Kiritimatiellia bacterium
GAGATGCCCGTTAAGCGCCAATTCAGCGCCCTGGCGGAAGTTACCGAGCGAGCGCTGCCACATGCCGGATTGAAAGACGCGGTTATTCTTACGTATCGCCGCACGGATGGCCTGTCCGTCATGGATGCAGACACCGGTCGGTTTTTCGCAGTACATATCCTTGCCGGCATCGGCGGCAGCAGTGGCGATAAGCGAGTGCCAGTGATCCTGCGCGGCGATCATCACGGCATCGATATCTTTGCGGCCGATCACTTCGCGATAATCACTGTAGAGTGCACATCCGCTGTCACCATGTTTTTCATTGACCAGTTTGGAAGCCCGTTCACGTTCAGCGCGGCGTACATCACAAACCGCCACAACGCGACATGCATCCAGACCCAGAAACCCGCGCATGTTGCCGGTGCCCATGCGACCGACACCGATGCACCCCAGCGCAACTCTTTCATTGGCGCCGAAAGCGGTTGACGGCACAATCATCGGCAGACCGAATGCGGCCACCGAGCTTTTCACAAAACTTCTCCGATTTATTTTCATTATTTCCTCTTTTCGTTTAAAAAATAAAGGCAATCAATTAAATTTCTATCATGTTAATCCTGTAATCATGTCTAAAATTCTCAATTTGGCTCAGAGAGCCAACGTTACAGCGATGCCCGCACGGTTCTCTTTGTAGTAGTCGCTTTGCAAGCGACACCGCGTAGCCCGGTTGTGCCGCTTATAAAGCGGCTACTACATTACCAAACTGTGGGGCCGGTGACCTCACCGGCCATTTGCGGCGGGTGGGGTCACCCGCCCTACAGCTAAATTTCCATCATGCCAATCATGTAATCATGTCTAAAATTCTCAATTTGGCTCAGAGTGCCAACATTACAGCGGCGGGTGAGGTCCCGTCTTCGCACGCTACGCCGAGGCAAGCACCCCGCCCTACAGTCGCATCTGTGTCTTCGTGCCTCCGTGTTAAACTTTCTCTACAAATCTCTCCCAACTCGCGCACTCGCGCACTTCTCCCTCTTCACTCTTCTATCTTCACTCTTCTCTAACGCACTATCATCAGCAGTCCA
>JAGYOL010000273.1 GCA_018399555.1 Kiritimatiellia bacterium
GGTCACTATTATTCTTCTATTATTCTTTCAGATGCTGAACGAAGCTCCCCCGCCATGCAAAGTCCGTTCCACTCGCATGCCCCGCTTTTCATCCGCCGCGCCCCGCGTTTTTTCCTTAACGCACTAAACTGACCGTGCTCATTGAGCATTCTATCGACATAATCTTTGCCGCCGATAACCACGCCGTCGGTAAGGTAGCGCGCACGGCAACGCAGAAGCTGCGGAATCGAGAGCTCTCCGCCCTCGTCCAGCACCTTATCCGTAACCGCCCTCGCAAAGCCGGGCTTCGAAACCGCGCCCGTGAACCCATTAAGCTTCCTCACACCCTCACAGTACAGCGTTTTACGATATTGCGCCAGCACCTTACCCTTATTCAAGTCCATGCCGCAAAACAACTTACTGATTCCATCCAGCGATCGATCTCCCCGACCGACCGCCTCACCGTAGCCCGACCAGCGGTAATCTTTTGGATCCTCCACCACCCCGGCCCGCACTGGATTAAGATCGATATACGCCGCCACTGTCACCTGCGCGCTCTCACTCTCCTCTACCAGGACGCTTTTGAAGCGGTCATTCCAGAGCGGACCAACCCCTCTCCGGTCGTGATGCGCGTTATAATAGATCGAAAAGCGCTGCTTAAAAGTTTTCATGAACTCCGACAAATCATACATCCGGGCGCGGAAGCCGTCGAGCTGCGCCTTTACCTTGTAGTCACACCCCTTTTCGATCCACATCTCCCAATCGCGCTCCA
Organism: Kiritimatiellia bacterium; assembly: GCA_018399555.1. Taxonomy (GTDB): domain Bacteria; phylum Verrucomicrobiota; class Kiritimatiellia; order RFP12; family UBA1067; genus M55B167. The sequence continues at coordinate 752 of JAGYOL010000273.1, forward strand.
TCAGCGCGTACTGCTTTTTGCCATAAAGAATTTTGGCTCTGCGCTTCACCTCATCATCGGAGAGTTCCCGTTTCGCCGGCACATGCAGCAGGAGATGAAAATGGTTGTCCATGAACGCGTAAGTCCTTACCTCGCAACCTGTAAAGTCCTCCAGCCGCCGCATCAGATTATGCAGAAAACTCTTCTCCGCATCGCCGAAAATAAACCGGTGCTCGATCACCCGGCTCATCACATGATACGTCGCCTCCTCCTCCAACTTGATCCTATTCAACCTCATACTCCACCTCCATCTTTAAAACAACCAG
>JAGYOL010000274.1 GCA_018399555.1 Kiritimatiellia bacterium
AGGCGGTTTTTTATGCCGGCGGATCGGTTAATGGATTCGCTAAGCCGCTGCTGGAGCGGGGAATCACGTTATGCAATGCGGTGGAAGCCAATGCGATTCCTGTGGCCGAGTTCTGTCTGGCGCAGATTCTTTTGGCCTGCAAAGGGGCTTATTTGAATTCTGATCTCTGCCGCAAGGGCCCGTGGAAGCAGAGTGAAATGCCGGTTGGGAAAGGCGTTTACGGCGAGACCGTTGCGCTGCTAGGTATTGGTGCCATCAGTCGCCATCTGCTGAAACTTCTCAAACCCTTTAATCTGCGGATTGTCGCAGTCAGTAATTATCTGACCGGTGAGCAGGCGAAGGAGATGGGTATCGACAAGCTGGTGTCCATCGAAGAAGCCTTCTGTGAAAGTTATGTCGTCAGCAATCATTTGGCGGATAAGCCGTCCAATAAAGGAATTCTCACGAAAGAACTTTTTGCATCCATGCGGCAGGGCGCGACCTTTATCAACACCGGCCGCGGTGCGCAGGTTGATGAAGAAGGGATGATTGATGTGTTAGAACAGCGTCCGGATCTGACCGCGCTCCTGGATGTCCAGCATCCGGAACCGCCAGCCGCAGGCAGCCGTCTGTTTGCTCAGCCGAATGTCTACATGACTAGTCATATCGCCGGCAGTACCAACGATGAGGTGCAGCGTATGGCGGATTTCGTACTGGATGATTTTCAGCGCTGGCTGCGCGACGAGCCGCTCTTGTATGCCGTTGAACCGGAGCTGTTGAAAGGAAGGGCGTAGGCGGCTGCGAATCAGCCTTGAACAGAAAAATATCGAACAAGGAATATCGAGCGACGAAGTGCATATTGAAAAATTTGGATTTTGACATTGTTTCGAGTTTGGGTCTTTCGGGTTTCGAAATTTTATAAAGGAATTGATAGATGGGTGTAATTAAAGCAGGGATGTGTTCCGTTACGCTGGCAAACTATTCGGTGGAAGAGGTGCTGGAGATCGCAGTGAAATCCGGTTTG
>JAGYOL010000028.1 GCA_018399555.1 Kiritimatiellia bacterium
TCAGCATCCCAGACCGAAACAGTTTATATGTCGGTTGTTATTTTGACAGAAGCAACAGATAATAAAATTCAGGGATCACCGCCTTGACATATGCACAAGAATAGTTTACTTTGTGGCTTTTCCTGCGGCGTGTCTAAGGATATATCCCCGTTGCGGGTCAATCTGACCTTTTTCCGGTCTGATTACGCTTTACAATAAGCGGGGATATATATATATTAGGTGGCCGGAAAGTTAACAGAACAAACTAAAATGAGCGGATCAAGGACCGCAAAGCCAACGTTATGAGTCAGATTGATAAAAAAGCTATCAGGCAGAAATTCGAGCGCCATGAGCGCGACACCGGTTCCAGCGAGGTTCAGGTCGCTGTACTTACACGCGAAATTGAAATGCTGACCGAACATCTCAAAGCGAACAAGAAAGACAACAGTTCCCGTTACGGGCTGATCCGCAAGGTCAACACCAGACGAAAACTGCTGGACTATCTTAAACGCACCGACAACGATCTTTACAGGAAGGTGCTTAAAGATCACAACCTGCGCCGCTGAAGCGCTAATCCGGCCATGCTGACAGATTCTGTTACATGGCCACGTTTTTTATCTCCATTCGCAAAGTGGAGCCAATCTTTCAGTTGATTTCCTGACCACAACGCTTTCCGGTCCTTGTCTGTCAGAAAGGGAAAACATGAAAGACACTACCTCTGTATCCGTCGACGTCGGCGGTCAGCAGATGACTATCGAGACCGGACTTCTGGCACTCCAGGCGGCCGGCGCAACTGTAGTCCGCCTGGGAGACTCCATGGTCTTCAGTGCGGTTACCAATACCGACAAACCCCGCGAGGGCATCGACTTCTTCCCCCTGCAGGTGGAGTATCGCGAAAAGTTTTATGCCGCCGGACGTTTCCCGGGCGGTTATTTTAAACGTGAGGCGCGACCCACAGAGAAGGAGATTCTGACCGCACGAAACATCGACCGTCCGATCCGTCCGCTCTTCCCCTCCGGATATCACAACGACGTTCAGATTAACAGCATGGTTGTTTCTACCGACGGAATCAACGAAACCGATGTTTTGGCGGTCAATGCCGCTTCGGCGGCACTGCACATCTCCGAAGTTCCCTTCATGGGTCCGATCGGGTGTGTGCGTGTCGGTCGTGTTGACGGCGAGTTTATGATCAACCCCACCTATGATATGCGCTCCAAAAGCGACCTGGATTTGATTTATGTCGGCACACGTGAACGCTTTCTTATGATGGAGGGCAGTGCCGACGAGATTTCGGAAGAGGAGTTTCTGGCAGCCATGAAATTCGGGCACGTCGAAGTCGTCAAGATTGTTGACGCCCAGATCGAACTGCGTAAACTGCTCGGCAAACCGGAAAAGGTTATCACTGAAGATAAACCCGATGCCGAAAAGATGGCATTCCTCTACGAACAGGGCGGTGAAGCCATGCGTGCGGCACTGCTGACCGCCGACAAACTGGAACGTCAGGAAAAGATCAGCTCCATCAAAGAGGAGCTGCTAGCCAAATCAATGGAGAAGTGGCCGGAAGAGGTCACCGAAGAGAATTTCGTGACCTTCTTCGATGAGATGGAAATTGAGCTGGTGCGCAAAAACTTCCTCGATGACGGCAAACGTATCGACGGACGCGCGGATGACGAAATCCGTCAGCTTTACGCGCAGATCGGAGTGCTGCCGCGTGCGCACGGTTCCGCAATCTTCAACCGCGGCGAAACTTCGGCGCTCGGCTCCATCACACTGGGCACCAAAAAGGATGCTCAGACCCTCGATGCTGTCACCGGCGGAGCCACCAGCAAAAACTTCCTGCTGCACTATAATTTCCCTCCTTACTGCGTGGGTGAAGTAGGACGCCTGGGCGGTCTGGGACGCCGCGAGATAGGACACGGCAACTTGGCGGAACGTTCACTTGAAAAGGTTGTGCCGAACGATTATCCCTACTCCGTCCGGGTCGTCTCAGATATTATGGGTTCAAACGGATCATCATCGATGGCCTCCATCTGCGTGGGTTCGCTGGCGATGATGGATGCCGGAATTCCGATCAAAGCACCGGTGGCCGGTGTTTCGGTCGGACTCTTCACAACACCGGATGAAAGCCGCAGCGTGCTGATAACCGATATTCTCGGTGCGGAAGACCACTGCGGCGATATGGATTTCAAAGTCGCCGGCACCGCAAAAGGCATCACCGGATTTCAGGTTGACCTGAAACTGCGCGGCCTTACCTGGGAGGTGGTGGAACAGGCTCTGACACATGCCCGCAAGGGACGTCTTCAGATTCTTGATTTCATGACCTCAATCATTCCCGCACCGCGGGCTGAGCTGTGCGAACATGCGCCGCGGATCACAGCCATATCGATCCCTGTTGATAAAATCGGGGCCTTAATCGGCCCGGGCGGTGCCAACATACGCCGTATCTGCGAGATTTCCGGGGCTCAGATCGACATCGAAGAGGACGGTACCGTCAGTATCTTCGCAACCGACGCCGCAGCCCTGGCAATCGCCAAAAATGAGGTCGAAGCGGTTTCCAGCGAGGCTGAAGAGGGCAAAATTTACGAGGGTACCGTAACTGGCATCAAAGACTTCGGCGCCTTCGTCGAAATTCTGCCGGGCAAGGACGGTCTCTGCCACATCAGTGAAATGGCTGACCGCCGGATCGGCACTGTGGACGAAGTCTGCAAGATCGGTGATAAAATGTGGGTCAAATGTATCGCCGTTGATGACCGCGGACGCATCAAACTCAGCCGTCGCGAAGCGATGAAAGAGCTTGACGCGCAGAAGAACGAAGACTAAAACAGCTTTCAGACGTTACAAAACTGAGTCAATCCAGATTACGTAAATCCGGAAATTAACTGACGGTCGTTTTTATCGTCGCTGTTTTAGAAAAAAACGCTACGCGTTTTGGATATTCGGGGTCAATTGCTTTGCAGTTGACCCCGATTGAGTTTTCGAAGGGATCGACTTATTCAAGGGAGTCGAGAGAATCAGAACCACTCAACAATTTTCACCCTTAAACCTTTTCAACCTTCAACCTCTTTTATGCGCATACTGGGAATAGACACATCACTGAGATCCACCGGGGTAGGAATTGTGGAAGAGCAAGGCTCTAAGATAATTCCACTCTACTATGGCGTCATCAAGACCGTATCGGGGCATCGTCTCTCGGATTCGCTACTGCAACTGCAGGAAGAACTTGAAAAAATTATAACAGAATATGAACCGCAGTTTGTTGCGGTTGAGGGAATTTTCTATGCCCGCAATGTAAAAACAGCCATGTTGCTCTCACATGCTCGCGGGGCTCTTATTTCCCAGTGTGCAAAGCAGGGGCTCCCGGTATTCGAATATGAACCACGCAAGGTCAAGATGGCTGTCGGTGGTTACGGTGGAGCCAAGAAAGAGCAGATTCAGGAGATGGTCAAAACACTGCTTCATCTGAACAAAAAACCGCCTCACGATGCCGCCGACGCGCTGGCTCTGGCAATCACTCATCTGCATAATAAAACCGCGATACGGCTGAATACGGTGAAGCCGATATAGAGTTGTGAAATGTGGAACGCAGGATGTAGAAAGTGGAATATAGCAAGAAAACCCCCGTTGCGTCTGTGCAGTCCGGCAAGTCCGTGTTCAACACTGACACCTGCCCCCTGACTCCTGTCCCCTATCCAATTCTGCTCGTTGCTGTGAATGCGCGTTACAGTCACAGCTCCTACTCGGTCAGATCAATCAAGGCGAATCTGGCGGAGCTGGAGAAACAATGCGTGATACTTGAAGCCGACCTTGCCATCACACCTCTGCAGTTGGCAACTTATGTGATTGAAAAACAACCGGCGGTTATCGGCTTCTCCGTCTATCTGTGGAATGTCAGAATTATAGAGGCAACCGCACGCATTCTGCGAAAGGCTGCTCCGCAAATAAAGCTGGTTGCAGGCGGGCCTGAGCTTACAGCTGACTATGCGAACGCCGATCTCTTTGACCTCTGCATTATCGGTGAAGGTGAGAGCGCAATGCGGGAGTATTGTCGCAAACATATCGGAAACGGCGTATCAGATGAGCTCTCCCGGAGAGTGACGCCCAACGGCGGTTCCCTAAGCCTTTTTACAACACCCCCCCAACTCCGGCAGAGTGCCGGCAGTGTAAAATCTACGATTGTGATAACCGAAGCCGAGGATACACAGAAGCTGAAACTCCCCTGGCATCTCTACAGCGATGCCGACATCGCCAGCCGGGTCGTCTACGTGGAAGCCGCCCGCGGCTGTCCCTACCACTGCGCCTACTGCACCTCTGCCTCAACCGGGCTGCGCGTCATCCCGCTGGAGAGAGTTCTGACAGCACTCAGCGAACTCTGGGATCGCGGAGTGCGTCAGTTCAAATTTCTCGACCGCAGTTTCACCGCCGCGCAACAGCATGCCCATGCCGTCATGGATTTTTTTCTGGCACGTGCGGCACCGGAGATGAAGCTTCACTTTGAAATCAATACCGATCTAATCCACGCCAATACAATCTCCAAAATAAAGGCCTTCCCCCCCGCCAATCTGCATCTTGAATGCGGCATCCAGACGCTCAATCCGCAGGTGGCCAAGCTGGTCGGGCGCTCCGCGGAAATTGGCAGAACCCTCTCTAATCTAACCGAACTGGTCAATCAAAGCGGTGCTGATGTGCATGCCGACCTGATCTTCGGACTTCCCGGTGAAAACGAAGAATCCTTTGCTACGGGTTTCAATCGCCTGCTGAAAGTTTGTCAACCATCAGCGGTGCAAGTTAATCTGCTCAAAGGTCTACCCGGCACAGATTTGGCTGAACAGGCACTGCAACACAAACTGATCTTCAATTCGGAACCGCCCTATGAGCTGCTGCAATCGGCCTGGATGGACTTCAACACTCTGGCACGCATCCAGCGTCTGGCACGCTGCTGGGAGCTTGTCTATAACCGCGGCCATCTGCCCGAGCAGACCGCAAGCCTACTGAAACTTGCCGATAATGTGTATGTAACATTCATGCGTCTCGCAGATTGGATCTACACCCAAGAGGGACGTATGCACAGGATTTCCCGGAGTCGATTAACCGGACTCGTGGAAGAATTTTTGGGTATTGATTTTATTTCCCGTTAATCTTAATATGTGTAAATCAATCATTATGGTTGTGTAATTATAACGGAGAGGTGACAAATGCTTGGACTACAGGACAATTCGATATTCTTCGCCTACATACTTTCAATTGCTTCGGCCTTGATCTGCGTGCTCTATGGCATACTTAACTGGAACAGAGGTGCCGACAACGAAGCTGATGAAATCCGCTCGGAACAGGAGTGGGAGAACGAAGAAGAGGCCATTAACGAAACTCTTTAATCGCGAGGAAAACATGTTATTCAATATTATTGTCGTCAGTGTTTATATTGCAGTACTCTCCTACTTGGCCTACATCGGCTACAAAGGCACAAAGAACACCAAGGATTATCTGGTCGGCGGCGGTCAAATCCATCCCTTCATAATGGCTCTCTCGTATGGGGCTGCATTCATCAGCACTTCGGCCATTGTCGGGTTCGGTGGTTTCGCCGCCTTTTTCGGCATGAGTCTGCTTTGGTTGACCTTTCTGACCATTGCGGTGGGGGTTTTGATATCGTTTGTCATCTACGGCAAGCGTACTCGTAAAATCGGCCACAATCTCGGGGCGCACACCTTTCCGGAATTTCTGGCCCGACGTTTTCAGTCGCATGGCATTCAGAAATTTGTCGGATTGGTGATATTTTTGTTTATGCCGGTCTATGCCGCCGCAGTTATGATCGGCGCAGCAAAATATTTTGAAATCGCTCTCAACATCAACTATCTGGCGGCCCTGTTTTTCACATCCGTGATAGTCGCCATGTATGTTTTTTTCGGTGGTCTGAAGGGCATTATGTACTCCGACGCATTTCAGGGCGGCCTGATGTTCTTCTCCATGCTTTTTCTCGTGATCTACACCTACGCTCAACTTGGCGGCATTGTGGAAGCTCACACCAGGCTTACCGGACTGGCCGCCCTGCCGGAGGTGGCCGAGCAACTGAAAGCCATCAAAATGCCCCCTGTTTTCAACGGCTGGACCGCCATGCCCGAATTTCTTTCCATCAACTGGCTGGTGGTGGTGACTTCGATTGTCATGGGTGTCGGCATCGGTGTGCTGGCCCAACCGCAGCTTGCAGTTAAATTCATGACCGTCAAGAGCAACCGTGAACTCAACCGGGCTGTTCCGATCGGCGGAGTTTTCGTTCTGATGATGACCGGGGTCGCCTTCACAGTCGGTGCGCTTGCCAATGTCAGATTCTTTGAGGACACCGGCAAACTCGCCGTGGTTGCCGCGGGAGGAATCGACAAAATCATTCCGCTGTATCTTAGCACATACCTGCCCGAATGGTTTGGCGCAATCTTTATGATCATGCTGATCGCTGCGGGCATGTCGACACTCAGTTCCCAATTTCATGCTATTTCGACCGCTTTCGGCCATGATCTGGTAAATGTCACCCGCAAGTCAGAGCGTCAGCAGGTGCTCATCAACCGGCTCGGCGTACTGCTGGCATTCGCCGTCACCCTGAGCCTCGCCTACTATCTTCCTAAAATATGGAGTGGCGCAATCGCCCGGGCAACCGCAATCTTTTTCGGACTCTGCGCTGCGTCATTCCTGCCGATGTACACCGGAGCCCTCTACTCCAGACGTATCTCAAGGCTGGCGGCCTGGATCGGAATGTCAGCCGGTTTTGCAGTCAGCTTGTTCTGGATGTGCTTTGTGCACAGCTCAACCGCAACAGCACTGGGAATCTGCAGTGCTCTGCTGGACAAAGCGTCGCTCTTTGACAAAACCTGCCGGTGGTCTTACGTCGACCCGATTATAGTAGCCCTGACAATCTCCGCCATTACTACCATCATACTGACCTTCACTCTCAGGCAGGATTTGGATCAGAAACACCTTGATCAGACCTTCAACGGTATTTAGTCGCTATAATTTTAGTTTCTGTCGTAAAAAACAAGAATTTACGCTAGGGGTCGTAGCTAAATATTTGTACATTTGTGTAAAGTAAGCGGCAGAGTTTTCCACCAGAAAAACAAACTGAGGAACCATGTGGAAGGTGAAAGTCTGCGGTTTGCCGGTATAGGATTGTTTACCAAGCTCATAATTTTCCAACATAAAGCCGATCAGTTTGCCAACCATTGCGGCATAACTTTCTTCACCGGTGTCGCGGTGGGCCTGTAAAAAGCCTCATTTCTGCTCTGGCTGCCGATTCTCAGCGGCACTCTCCCTTTCCAGAAACCATTTCAGCCGCAAATCCTGCAATGACGGCTCTTCGCTCCTGAGATCGAGGGGTGCCGAACCCGGCTCATCCGGACTCAGAGCTCTGATTGCTTCGCCGGGAAGAGATTCGCGCGCCGGAATTTTCAGGACATACGGCATATTATGGAAATAAAAACCTCTGTAATAACCGGGATAGCCATAGTAGCCGGGATAACCGTAACTATCATACCAGCGACTCTCATAAGGGTAGCGATATATGTTACGCACTCCGCCATATAATGAAAGGTCATAGGAGCGGTAGTGGGGGTAGGGGTAGTAGTGCGGATGATAGGGCGCCCAACCCCAGCCCGAACCGATTGTCACCACGGTTTCATCATCTCCTTGCAGGAGAGAGCTGAGCATGACAAATGCAATTAACAATTTGTATCTTTGAACCATAAGCGATTTTTTCTTTTCGGTCCCTGAAAGCAAACCTGCCGACTATATTATCTGATTTCCGCGCAGATGAAAGCAGAAAGCGTTAAAGAAAAAATTTTCATGTTTTCTTTAACGCTTTCCTCTCACCGGAATGGTATCTTAACTCTAAATTGCTGAAAATCAATGTGACCGGTCACTATTGAAAAATAGTTCGATTAAATGTTAAAAAGGAATCTGGATGAGAAATCACATCACTTTTATATGCACAGCAGCCCTGACACTGACGGGCTGGTTCGCAAGCATATCCTGTGTTAATGCCCGACCAGTTAAACCGCCTTTTGCCAACCTGGATTGCAACAACTACCTGGCACATGTGCATCAGGAGTCGGACACAAACCCGAGAGACACATTTAACGATTACGTTTACGCCTTGGCTCGGGCCGGTTTTAAAACAGCGGTCTTTAATGTCAGCTCCAAGCAGACTAATTATGAGAGTGATGTCTGGGATGCCCGATGGGATGGTTTTGATCCCGAACAGGGTGTTGACCAGCCGTTTTTCAAAACCGCGACCGATGCTGAAAAGGAGTACTGGTATCCGCGCATCAGGCAGTACTTCGATTTTCACAAACGGGGCTTTGACTATCCCGCCCTAGCTGTTGAACTCTCCCGCTCCAACGGCATTTCACCATGGTTAAGCATACGCATGAACGATGTTCACCATGGCTACAAGAAAGATCACATCCTGCACAGCTCTTTTTACAACAACCACCCGGAATTTCGCAGAAAAAGCGATCATCCCTACTATTCACATGCGCTTGATTACGCGCATAATGAGGTCAGAGCCCACTTTCTAAAATTGATCCGTGAACTGCTCTCCCGCTATGACATGGATGGGCTGGAGCTCGATTTTATGCGTGAGCCGTACGTTTTCAGCGAAGGCGAAGAGGAAGCTGGTGCCCTTATTCTGAATAAATGGCTGGAAACGGAGGTTCTCCCGCTGGTCGCTGCCGCCGGCGAAAAACTCGGCCGCAAAGTTCTGCTGGGGGTCCGCGTGCCGGCAGACCCGGATACTGCGACTGCTCTGGGACTGGATGTGAAAACATGGATAGAAAAAGGATACTTTGATCTTCTGGTGCCTACACCGCGCTGGCAAACCATCGAATTCGACATGCCATGGAACAAGTGGAACATAATCCGGCAGGGGCGCGACAACCCGGCTATTCTTGCCGGTATGGAGACAAACTATAAACCCCATCCACGTCTCCGGGTGCGCTCAGCTTCACGTGCAATGCTTTTTGGCGCAGCCGCCTCCGCCCTGGCTCAAGGTGCCGACGGTGTCTATACCTTCAATTATTTCCCGGTGGACAAGCGCAATTTTCTGCACAGAACAACAGGGTGCGGATCTTTGGAGAACCTGTTGAAAAGCAAACGGACACATGCGGTGACATTCGACGACATCCAACTTCCCGGAAAAAATATATCCTGTCAATTACCTTTCGAAAAGCGGACAGGCATCATCCGGCTGTCGGTTGCCCCGATTGAAAAACAGTCCCTGCTCTCGCTGACCATCGGTCTGGCGGCACCGGCTGAACAGATGCCGAGTATGCCTGAACTACGCCTTGGAGAGATGAAAATTTCGATTAGACCGAATAAAACCCGAGAGGATGAACATATTATCGCGGTCGGAACGATCTCAGCAAACGAACCGATCCCAGCCGGAGAGCTCCTGCTTAACGTCTCATGGGGTGATCAGAAACCGTCACCGATCCATCGGGTAGAACTGACCATCTCTCCGCCGTGTACGCCCCGTGCGCCGGTTACCGCAGCTCCGCAATCGCTGCACGGTTCAACCTTTGATCTGGTGGTTATCGGAGCCACCCCTGCCGGCATCGCCTGTGCTGTTCGCGCGGCGCGCGAAGGGCTGAAGGTGCTGCTGGTTCAGCATAACCGCCACCTCGGAGGTATGCTCGTCAACGGGCTGATGCAGTGGGATGCGCTCTATGCCGGTCAGCGCGCACCCATCTTCAACCAAGTCGCGTCAGCTTTCGCAGCGTATTACAAAAAAATATACGGTGAAGCGTCATCGCAGTATCAGATAACGGAATTTACGCAAAAGCGCTATCCCGTGGCGCGCTTTGAAGCTAAAGTCGCGGAACATTGCCTCAATCGCACAGTCGAAGCAGAGTTCAACCTGACCACCCTGCCAGCACATTTTCCGGTGGATGCCATGCGTGAACAGAGCAGACTCACATCGCTCACGCTGCGTGAATATGGCACAACCAAAGATATTACGATACATGGCAGAGTCTTCGCCGACTGCACCTATGAAGGCGATCTGGCAGCGGTGTCCGGTGTTCCGTATCGGATCGGACGCGAAGGACGCGCTGAAACCGGAGAACCGCACGCCGGAATCGTCTTTACAGATATTGAAAACAAACCAGGCCCTCAGGCCGTACTTGAGGGTCGTCTGAACCTGCGCACCTTCAGCCATCGCCAAAAGAGCATCGATCCAAACAGTCCGTTCTCAAAAGATAATGCTATCCAGGCCTACAACTACCGTTTTTGTCTCTCTGCCGATCCTGCAAATATGCGAATTCCCGGAATGCCGCCGAACTACGAGCGCAATGAATATATTAACTACAACCGGAAAGATATGGGAGCTGGCACTTTGAACGGCAAAGGGATTTTCAATAACCCCATACTGCCGGGAGAAAACCATGAGTATCCCGAAGCAGAATGGCCGGCCCGTGAAAAAATAACCGAGCGTCATAAAAACTTTGCTCTCGGATTGATATATTTTCTTCAGAACGACACATCCGTACCGGAAAAAAAGCGGGAGCAATATCGCAAAATCGGCCTTCCACGTGATGAGTATCTGGACAACGATAATTTTCCCTATGAGATGTATGTACGTGAAGCGAGACGCATTGAAGGGCGTTTTCTGTTCAAGGAACAGGATAACCGGCTCGCTCCGCATCTAAACCGCACCCCGATCTTTGCAGACAGCATCGGCATAACCGACTGGCCCATGGATTCTCACTCCTGCACAACCAACACCCGTCCGGGATTCCCCTACGACGGCAAATTGATTCTGACCGAGGAGTCGCGTCCCGCCCAGATTCCCTACCGGTCAATCCTGCCCAGGGATGTGGATAACCTGCTGGTGCCGGTCTGCCTCAGCGCGACACACGTCGCCTGGGGCGCCGTGCGCCTGGAACCGGTCTGGATGCAAACCGGCGAAGCGGCCGGTTTCGCTGCCGCGCTCGCGATCCGGCACAACACCACCCCGGCAGAGCTCAACCCCGATCTGCTGATCCGCACACTGGTCAGAAACCGCTTCGCCGTCAGCTTCTTCAACGACGCGGACACAGCCACAGCCGCGCAATGGCCAGCCATTCAGTACTTAGGAACAAGAGGGTTCTTCTCCGGTTATGACGCCGCCCACCGGGAACCGCTGACACGTCCGGTCGCCAGGATATGGGCCGACGCTTTCACACAGCTGCACCAAGCCGGTTACAATCCCATGAAAACCGCCAGATCCATACACGCGGCCGAGTTGGAAAAAGATGACCAACCACTATCGTTTTCCGACTTTCTGACTTTACTCAAACACACGCACGACAGCTCCAACGAAAAAACCATCACACGCGGCGAAGCCTGCCGTCTTATGTTCAAGATTCTGGAAAGAGAGTCGCCGGAATATTAGTTTTCGACTGCTCATGAAAAAAAGGAGATACGGAAATGAAAACAATGATGAAAAAACAGTGGATGATGCTGCTTTTCACAGCCTTCACCGGCTTTGCAACCGCGCTGGAAATTCCCGAAAACGGTAGCCTGCTGCTAAGTCTCGATGCCACAGAGCCAAGCCCTGACATGACACTGGCCGGCGACACCGTATTGGCATGGGGACCGTTTGCGTTGATGAACACCAACAACCTGCCACCCACACTCACAAGTAATTACGGTGGTGTGCAGGCAGTGCGATTCAATTACCTGAGCGACAGTATCCTGCGCAGCACGGAGGTCACCCCCGCATCTGTCACCGGCGGCAACGCCTGGAGTATCGAGGTATGGTACTACGCACCGGAAATGCAGACCTATAATTCAATTCTCGGCTGGGGGAATGATCAGTCTGACAACGGTAAGGGGCAGGCTGCCGCCATTGTGTTCGGTAACGACGTTGAGTCCGGAGCGGCACGCCACGGCACGGATGTCGATAATTACAACCTCGGATATGCTTCGGAAGTTCCTTCGGTAAACAACTGGCATCTGCTGACCCTGACCTATTCCGGCTCCGCTGCAGGGGAGCAGGTTGAACGCATTTATGTAGACGGCGAGCTGGTTAACGGACGCGAGAACCTCGTGTTGGACATCATCTCCGAGACGCACTTCCACCTCGGCGGCTTTTTCCGTCCCAACGGCGGCTACTTCATTCAGCGCTGTAACGGTGCCTTGGCACGCGCACGCCTCTACAGCGGAACTCTGACATACCCGCAAGTCATCGGAAATTTCAACAGTGAAGCTGCGGAATTCGGATTATCCACCCTGCCGGATACCATCAATATATTTGAAGGCAGCGGGCCTTGGAGCACAGCCGCTCTCTGGAGCAAAGGTACGGTCGCGTCTGCCGGAGAACAGGCATTTATCAGCGGTACAGCAGCGGTTAGCGATGCTCAGACCGCCGAGAATCTAACCATAGCAGGCACGCTGAACATCGAGGGTTCAAGCGCGGAACTGGCGACAACCGGCACGACTTTCGTGGGCTATGGCTCCGGTGCTTTAGGACTCTCTGACGGCGCGACCTTCACTACGGGAGTCAACAACAATCAATCGTTAGTCGTCGGCTTCCGCCAAAAAGGCGTTATCGCTGTAACCAACGCAACTTTGGATGCAACCGCAGGCTCGTTTTCGCTCGGGTATGACGCTTTGGGATATGGTTATGCCGACTTCCATAACGCAACCAACAGTTTTAAAGATGTTTATGTCGGCAACACAAGCGGAGGCAGCGGTCATATTTTTCAAACAAACGGCAATTTCGAAACATTCGGTGAATTTAAAATCGCCTGCGGGCAAGAATCAGAAGGTAACGTGGACTTTCAATCGACAGATGTCAGCATAGGTGGCAGATTCATTGTCGGCGAGAACATCGACGCAACCGGAAGCTATACCCAGAACGGAGGTACACTGGAACTTCTCGGCAGCGAAGCGACCATCGGTAAAGAAGGATCCAATTCACAGGGCAGCCTGTTTCTTAAAGACACGGAAATGACGTGCACGCCACAGCTATGGGTCGGTGCTCAGTCAGGCTCTCTTATTGCCACAAACTCGCATATTACCTGCCAGACGCACATGCAAATAGGATTGGCCAGCACCGATGCGCAAGGGAAAGTCGAACTGATTGATTCCACTCTGAATGTGGTCACTGTTTTTTTGGGATTGTACGCAACTACTCTAGGGCAACTTTACATCGATGACAGCAACGTAAACTCCACCTACTTACGCATAGGTCGTGTTGCGAACGGTACAGGTTGCGTCACTTTGAACACAGGGGCCATTACCAACGCAGCGGAAATTTCAGTCGGTTATGACGGGATCGGCGTGGTCAGCAACATTACGGGTATCATCAAGACCAAAGACCTTTTTGTTGCCCATAATTCCGACACCTCTTCGGGATATCTCTATCTCGGAAATTCATCAATAACTGAAATTTCATCTACTGCCGCCTTGCAGATCGGAAGAGCAGGCTCCGGTACATTGGATTGTCACGGTTATCTCGACATGAAAAACAGCACAGGGAGTATCATCGTCGGCAATTTAGCAGGGTCCACAGGCACATTCAATATGTATCCCGACGCGGAAGTACTTGTCCAAAACAGGCTCGAAGTCGGACTCATACAAGGCGTCGGCACCTTCAATCAATACGGCGGCAACTTGTCTGTGATAGACTTAATCCGGTTGGGAGGAATGAACAGCAACTACAGTGATGCTCTCGGCATCTTCAATCTTTACGGCGGCACTGTCACCAATAACAATCCGGTGTATGTAGGACTTTACGGCAGAGGAGAGCTCACAATCGCAGGCGGCGAAGCCATCTTCCCGCACTCTGATCATGGCCTGACCATCGGCACCTTTATTGCCGGTGACGGTGGTGCCTCCACCGGCAGCGTCTATCTGACTGGCGGCAGACTCGGCGTCGGAAATATCCGCAACGTAAACGGCTACAGCGAATTTTTCTTTGACGGCGGTACTTTGACAGCTCTGGCTGACAACACCACCTTCTGCCAGGGCCTTGATAAGGCCGAAATACGTGCGGGCGGTGCCAAGATCGACTCAAACGGACACAACATCACCATCGCCCAATCGCTTGCACATGATTCGCGCAACGGTGCCCCGCCCAAAGATGGCGGTCTGACCAAGCTCGGCGCGGGCACACTCACCATGAACGGTACCCTGGACTTCACCGGCGACCTCGGTGCCAATGGCGGCACACTTGACATCTCAGCCACATCCTACGCTCTGTCCTCCGGCAGCGCTATCTGGGGTAACGGCACACTGGTACCGCCGTCCGGGGGATTAAGCATTCCATCAGGCAGCTGGGCCGTACCGGGCGACACCAACGGAATCGGCACTCTGACTGTCAACGGCAACCTTGCAGTTAACGGCGAAATACGCACACGCATCAGCCCTGACGGCACCGATTGTGGCACTTTGTCTGTGGCAGAAACCCTCCTGTTCGCACCGGGCAGCGAGTTGACTATTAGCAATCCGGAGAATATGACCGAGGGCGAAAGTTACACTTTGGTGACAGCCTCAACCTTGAACGGCCAACCGGAGATTACCAATCTGCCGCGACTATGGACGCTGAAGGTATCCTCCGACCAGATCCGTGCGACTTACATCTCAGGAACTATCATCATTGTGAATTGATATTCAAAATATTCACCTCAAAAATTTTAAAATGAAAAACAGCATTGCTATTTTAAGCGCACCGGCTTTTCTTTTGCCTTTGACGAGCGGACAGGGACTCGGTTTTTCTCATGAACCAGCAAGCTGGCACCGTTCGAAGTTATCAGTCAGCTTCTCTGATGACGATTGTATAACATGGAGCAAGCCGTTTGTAGCAGCCAGTCACGCAAAAAAAGCGTTGTCTTATCCTTACACAATGGAACGCCGACCCGGAATCATCTGGGTAATCACGCGCTACGGTGCGCGCATCCAGATTGAATTTCCGGAATCGGCATTTTGCTCCTGATCATGCAACAAATTCAACCCCGGTAAAAAAAACAGAATCTTATGCAGAAAACCATATTGCTTTCACTATTTGCACTGCCACTCTATGCCGCTTCACCCTATGCGCCATATCTCGACCTTTCTAACGCAACCGATCGCCATGTGGTCATCGCTGAGGGCACGCCGGAAACATACCAGGGACACCCCACCACCACCCTGCTGGCGGACGGCAAAACCATGTTCGCAGTCTGGACCGACGGCCACGGAGGACACTGCGGCCCGGCCGCCATGAGTCGCGATGCGGGACGCACCTGGCAACGCGTCGACAACCGCTTTCCGCCATCGTACGCGACCTGGAGGAACTGCCCCGCCATCTACCGCATGACAGCACCGAACGGCAAAGAGCGTCTTTTCATTTTCGCATGCGGCAAACCGGACAAGGAGCAGAACCGCGCCGCTGAAATGGCGCGGATCATGAGCGAGGACAACGGAAAAACCTGGCGCACATTGCCGCCGATTCCCGTCACCTGCGTCATGCCGATGTGCTCTGTCATCCGCCTTAAGAATGGTTCTCAACTCGGGCAGTACAATGACCGCTGGCCTGAAAAGAAAAAGCACTGGAATCGTGTCTTTCAGATAATGTCTCATGACGGCGGTCTAACCTGGTCAAAAGCCGAACTTGTGGCTCAACACGAAACGATGAACCTGTGCGAGCCATTTCTGCTGCGTTCGCCTGATGGCGACGAAATCTGCGCGATCCTGCGTGACAATGTCAAAAATGCGCTGAGCAAATTGGTCTTCAGCCGCGATGAAGGCAAAAGCTGGAGCACGCCCGCAGATGCTGCCTGGGGGCTTACCGGCCACCGCCATCACGGCGTGCCGTTAAAAGGCGATCGCTGGGTGATCGCCTTTCGTGACACCGCACCGGACAGCCCGACACACGGCCACTTTACGGCATGGGTCGGCACCTACGCAGACATTCGTGAACGTCGTCCTGGAAAACGCATCAAGTTGCTTCACAATTTCGCAGGATGGGATTGCGGCTATGCAGCCCTGGAACTTTTTCCGGACAACACGGTTCTCGCCACCACCTATATCAAGTACTGGAATGACAACCGCAAGCACTCGGTCGTCGGGGTGTTCATCCGGCCGGAGGATATCACAAAATGACCCTTTCTTTGATAGAATCGAGCGACTCGAATCAATCGATTGAATCGAATCCTTCGATTCTCTCGAAAAGTACCATGAACTTCTCCCGCAACATCCCTGTTCTCGCTCCCTTTGATCTTGTCGTTTGCGGCGGCGGCCCCTCCGGCTGCGCCGCCGCACTGGCAGCCAGTCGCGCCGGATTGAGCGTACTGCTGGCAGAAGGTCAGTCACAGCCCGGCGGCATGGCGACATCTGGAATGGTTTCGCACTGGCTGGGCGGACGCACGCAACTCGGCGAGTGGGTGGTCGGCGGACTTTTCCGCGAGCTGGCGCAGGAGGCGTCTGAGTGCGGTTGTGCTGTTCTGCCGCAACTGCCCACCGACAGTATTTACCAGCCCCACGGCTGGTTGCCCTGGTTTATTCACGGTATTCCGGTCGACCCGTTCGCGATGGCGGTGTTTCTGGACAAAAAACTCACCAGTGAAAAGATCTCGCTGCTTTATGAGACGGACGTGATCGATACTGCCGTCGAACACGGGCGAATCACGCACATCGTTATCCAGAATAAAAACGGTATTCAGGCTGTTCCCGCCAGGATGGTGATTGACGCCACCGGCGATGCTGACGTGGCGGTACTGAGCGGTTGCAAAACGGTCGCCGGTCGCGATAAGGACGGTCTTATGACCCCCGCCTCGCTGACCTTCCATCTTTACGGTGTGGACCATCAGACACTCGCCGCTGAAATCGAGAGTACCAGAAGCCCGAAGTTTCGTGAGAAGATCGAGTCACTGCGCCAAAAAAAATTATGGCCGTTCCCGTACGACATTTTTATATCGGTCAAGCTTGTACAGGATGACGTTGCCATGATCAACACCATGCGGTTGCCGGGAGTCAACGGACTTGACGCTGCTTCTCGCACCTCGGCTCTGATTCAAGGGCGGCAGGAAGCCTATGCCCTGCTCAATATTTTCAAAGAGCATTTCCCCGGATTTGAACGAGCGGAAATGAAGTGCATCGCGCCTCTGCTGGGCATCCGTGAAACCCGCCGCATCCAATCTGAATTCTGCCTGCGAGTTCAGGATTTATCAGAACCGAAGGACTTTGAGGACACCATCGGCTTCAGCATGTACGGGTGGGATCTGCCTGATCCGCAGAAACCCAGTCATCAGCCGCTGGTCGATGAATCAAATGGGAAATTCATCAACAAAACGCCGAAAGTCCTGTACACACCTGTACCCTACCGTATAATGGTTCCGCATCCGGTTAGAAATCTGCTATGTCCGGGCAGAGCCATCAGTGTAGAGCGCGATGTCCTCGGACCGCTGCGTGTGATGGCTCCCTGCATGGCAATGGGTGAGGCCTGTGGCATGGCGGCGGCAGAGATCGTTCACGGTCACGCTACCGACGTAGCCTCAGTAAATCCCGAAACTCTGCGGCAGAAACTCCGTAACGTCAGTTGCATTGTTGACCGTGCGGCACTGCCCGATAACTCGCCGCGCTGCGACCCGTAACCGAAGCAGCTTTCAGCCCCCCAGCTGCGCGCAACACCCGCACAGGCATACAACCGGTTTTTTATGGAGTTAACATAAAAGTGACTGACTCAAAAAACACAATGTTAACGTCATCCAAAGTGCTATGACTCAAAATCTAAAAGATTTCCGCATCAGGAGATTAGTGTGAAGCTTCGAAAACTCAAGCCCCCCGATATTCATCAATCTCTGCCGGCCCTCTTGTTGTGTGCCGCATTTGTTCCGGCATTCACGACAGCGGCCGAGCTGTCCCGCCCGGTTCTGTTCAACGCTGAACAACGTTCTGACTGGATAAATTTCTCGCAGGCACCGGCTATGCCTTTATCTCACGGCGTCAGCGGTGCTTATATCGGCACGTCGGGTGAGCAGCTAGTTGCAGCAGGCGGCTCTTTCTTCCCGACACCGCTCTCTGCTGGTGGCAGCAAGAAGTATAGTGATCAAATTCTGACACTTAACCAATCCGGCGCAGGCCCAAAATGGAGTGTTGCAGGAAAACTGCCCTTCCCGATCGCACATGGAGCAGCGGTTTCAACCACAGACGGCATAGTATGTGTCGGCGGTGAAAATGAAAGCGGTCCGCTGGACTTGACCCTGCGGATTGTCGGCAACTCCGCCGCCGGGTGCGTGACTCTGGAGAGCGACTTGCCGAAACTGCCGCGTCCGCTGACCTACCTCTCCGCCACCTCTCTGGATAACCGCCTGTATGTAGCGGGCGGCAAAGACGCTGAAGGACGAATGGTCGCTGATTTCATGGTGTTGAATCTCAACAATCCTGAACAGGGATGGCAGTCTCTGCCGACATGGCCGGGCGCGCCGCGCTTCGGCGTCGCTCTCGTGTCACAATATATCGAGAGTAAAGGCTATGTTTACCTGTTCGGCGGTAAAAGCAGTGACAATTATCCACGCAGCTCTTTCCAGTATGATCCTGAATCATCTCAATGGACGACAACCGCCTCTCTGCCGCGAGCTGCCTTGCTGGCACCGATTATTGCCACCGGCCAATCACGCATCCTGCTTTTCTCAGGATCAGACGGTTTTCAGGTAAATCGCTGGCGTGAGTTGGCTGAGAACTACTGCTTCCCGCAGGAGGTTTTGGCCTATCACACAATAACCGACACTTGGACACAGCATGGCGAGATACCCTTGGGGGTGGCGGGAACCTCTGCCGTACAATGGCAGGGAGATATCGTGATTCCCGGAGGCGAGTTGCGTCCGGGAATCCGCAGTGTCGGCGTTCAGATCGCCAGAATCGGTACGACACCGGTGCGTTTCGGCTGGCTGGACCAGATGGCACTCTACCTCTATCTTTCAGCATTGGGCGCGCTCTGCTTGTGGCTTTACCTCAGACATCGTCGTGCTAAAACGACGGAGGATTTTTTTCTCGGCGGACGCAATCTGCCAGGCTGGGCAGCCGGCATGAGCCTGATGGCAACAGCCGTCAGTTCAATCGGCTTCATGGCCATCCCAGCCAAAACCTTCGCCACCGACTGGACTTACTTCGCGGGAACACTTACCTGGTTTATTGTGGTGCCGATCGTTGTCATCGCATTCATACCGTTTTTCAGACGCGTCAACGTAACCACTGCCTATGAACTGCTGGAAACGCGTTTCGATGTCAGAATACGCACCTTCGCCGCCATCGGGTTTACTCTGATGGAGAGCGGACGCATGGCAATTGTGCTGCTGCTGCCCGCCACCGCTCTTGCTACAGTCACACCGCTCAGCGTTGAGCAGACTGTTGTTATGATGGGCGCCGGCGCCATACTTTACGCCGTCCTGGCAGGTATGCGGGGCGTTGTGTGGACCGATGTAGTTCAAGGAATTGTCATGCTGGCAGGTGCGCTGCTCTGTGTGATAGTGGCTGTGGCACGGGTTGGCGGCGGATTTACCGAAATGCTTGCAACCGCCGCACAGGACGGCAAGCTAGCTTTTGATCTGAGCTGGAGTCCCTCCGCCGCCGGCATCTGGGTTGTAATGCTCGGCAATGTCTTCATCCGGCTGGCCAATTTCACCTCAAGTCAGTCATCGGTCCAGAGACTTCTCTCCACACCCGATAACCGCCAGGCCGCCCGGGCACTGTGGGCCGATGTCTGGGTCTCGCTGCCCTGGGCGATCATAGTCTTTTTTCTGGGTACCGCACTCTATGTTTTTTATAAGCACTTTCCCGCCGCCCTGCCGCCGAATGCAAGCGACATCGAAATCCTGCCGATCTTTATGTCGCAGCAGCTGCCGCCCGGATTAAGCGGTATTGTGATCGCCGCGATTTTCGCGGCGGGCATGTCGAGTCTCGACACCTCCATGCACTCGCTGGCAACCACCTGGTCGCGCGATTTTTACGGCAGGTTCCGTCCGGACTCATCTGATCGTTCGCAACTTGTCTTTTCGAAGGTTCTGATTTTTATTTTCGGCATTCTGGCCACCGGCAGTGCGCTGCTGATTCATTATGCCGGCATTCGCGGCATGTGGGACTTTTTCATCAGTATCTTCGGTTTGTTCAGCGGCATACTCTGCGGCATCTTTATGCTGGCCCGCTTTTCAAAAAGGGCCAACGCCACAGGCACGCTGATGGGGGGAACAGCCTCCTTCGTTCTGATGATTTTCGTCTGGCGCTGCAATATAGTTCACGGGCTGCTTTATACAGCTCTGGGCACACTGCTGTGTATTACTCTGAGCTGGTTGTTCAGTATGCTTTCAGGACGCATCTGCCAATCGGCGCGTTTGTATAAATCAACCTGAAATCAATTTACCTCTTGCAGATGCAGCTCCGGTTTGTAAACCAACCTGCTATGCCGTCACAGTGTGCAAATATGATACTTTGCTTTGACCGGGAAAAATCATCGGAGTAAAGCACTGTCGGCTGCCCGTCATTTCGCGCACTTTCCAACTTTCCGCGCTTCGCTATTGAGGCTATGGAAGCAACCGTTTTCGGCGCACCGCAGCTGACTGACCTCTGCCCATCGCGAAAGACTTTTCTGTTGCCGCGATTGTTATTAGCGTATGTTCGGATGATATATCTTCCAGCACTGCTCTGACAGTGAGATCGTCTATGCGCATGGTTGTAATTCCCGTGGCAAAATCCCATCCGTAAATTCTAATCTCGGCACTGCCGGTAATGAATGGCAATATGCCTTTCGGCAGATTAAAGGTATATTTACGCAGCATCGCATCAATCTTGCGCATTCCCATCTGGTAAGATATGCCATTTGCGACCAGAACAATCTGCATCATGCCTGTACTTGAACCCGCTTTTGCATACATCTGTATTGACAGGGAGGTGAGAGCAGTGTTCTTTGTCGGAAACAGATTAAAAGATGTGTACCGATCAGGTATACCTCCGGTCAGGCCTGTTACCGTCAAAACCGGCACACCGCTTTCCGGTGAAACCGTTGTTGAATTGAAACCTATCGCTCCCGTGTTGGTGGTAACCATGGATGAGGCGCTTACTTTAGGATGAGATGCAGTGTTGGCTAAAGAGTTGTCGGTGAATGGATAACTTGCAATAATTTCCGATTCGGCTGGCGGAGGCTCCGAAACCTTTTTTCCAGACAACTGCAGATTGTCGATTCGTCCACTGCCGAATGTCGTATCAGCAGACCATGTTCCACGGATACGGATTATCTCCGCCTGCTTCATTTCAATCGCAGTAATGCTGTTTGTATAACTGTGCCACTGACTGTCGCGCTGCATTGAGAGTGTGTCCATGGTTTGAAAAGCATTGTCACCAAGCGCATATTCAAGTGTCAGCGTGGATGGCCCTGTGTCAGTTGTTGAGTATGTGTTGAAACGCAGCATGAGATCCTCGAAACCGAATGTTGAACACTCAAGAATAAAATAGTTTTCTCCTGCATTATCTGGATTGAGTAAACCGGCTGTCCAGGAGGCGGAAAGGGTGTCGGTATGTTCAACGCCTTCCAGGTCAGTAAAAGAAGTGCCCATCTGACCATTGGCATCAACCAGAGTACTGTCATTTTCGACAATTGTTAAAGTCGGTGTGAGAGCGGATTCCGAATGTTTAACTACAGCGGTGGTTCCGTCATTGTTGGATGCCATATCCTGAAACGTAAATAAGGCGATGATTTCTTCGCTTACGGGTGCTGGCATCTGCATTGCATTAAGGTGCTGCAGGCGGACCCGTTCAATTTCAACCGAATGCTTTGCACCGGAGTGGGCGATATATAGATATCCCTCATGCTCTATCATGTGAGGGTAGTCAACATGTCGGCCACCGGTTAAATAATACATGCGGTCAAAAACAAGACCGTCATCGCTTAGAGCCAAGGTCATTGGGTCACGTTTGAGTGGATTTGGATTTGAAACCAGTGCATAGCGTCCATCACTTAAACGCATGCCGAATATTT
>JAGYOL010000029.1 GCA_018399555.1 Kiritimatiellia bacterium
CCTTTGTGCCGGCAAACGGCTGCAGACGGGATGCGTCACCCCGGATCAAACTCTCTGCCTTTACCTTCGGTACGCCGCCGTTGAAAGAACTCCTGCAGGATCTGACGGCACTCCCGCTCTTTAACACCGGCAACCAGTTCGGGACGATGATTCAATCCGGGATGATTCAGAATCGAAAACACCGTATGGCCACCACGTTTGGGATCGGACACGCCCCACACCACAGTCGTGACGCGCGCCAGCACTATCGCTCCGGCACACATCGGACAGGGCTCCTTGGTCACATAAAGCAGAGTGTTGCTGAGACGCCAGTCGCCCAGAGCTGCGGATGCCTGCGTCAAAGCTATTATCTCCGCATGCGCGGTGGCATCCTTAAGCATCTCACTTTGATTATGCGCCCTGGCAATCACCCTCACTGCGGCCAGCGGCACATCATCGTCCGCCGGCGGCTGCACGATCACACAGCCTGTCGGCACCTCCCCGGCCTCAGCCGCTTTCGCAGCCTCACGCATGGCCAGTTCCATGAAATACTGATGAAATCTATCTGAAAAACCCATATATAAAATCCGGGGTTATGCCCCTTTTTGCTGACTCCGGTTTGCGTCACGAATTAATGTTGTTTCAGGTTGTACTGCTTTACTTTATAGCTGATAATCCTCGGGGTGGAACATAGCTCGCGTGCTGCTGCGGAGATATTGTCGTCGGTTTTTTCAAGTGCACGTTCAAGAATTTTGCGCTCGTAATTTTCAACCATCTCACTGAGCGATAACCCATGTGAGGGAATTGAGAAATCGGGATTGATCTCAGGAACAACCGTTTCACCCTGCGAGGCCAGCAGCGTGGGAGGCAGGACATCGGTGTTCATTATCGAGCTCTGCGTCAGAAGCACGCCGCGTTCAATGCAGTTTTCTAGTTCGCGCACATTGCCCGGCCACGTGTGCCGCATGAAAAGATCAAGAGTCTCATTGGAAAAACTTGTAACCTCTTTCCGGTTCAACTGGGCGTATTTCGCCAGGAAATGATCGGCCAGCAGAATTATATCCGATTTGCGACTGGCCAGACAGGGAACATAGATCGGAAAAACACTCAACCGATAGTAGAGGTCTTCGCGGAAGGTGCCGTCCTCGACCATGGCTGGCAAATCTCGATGAGTGGCCGCCACAATGCGAACATCAACCTTGATGGTGCTGGTGCCACCCACGCGCTCAAACTCCCGCTCCTGCAGCACCCGCAGCAGCTTGGCCTGAATCGTAATCGGCACCTCGCCGATCTCATCCAGAAAAATAGTTCCGCCGTCAGCAAGTTCGAATCGTCCCTTGCGATCAGAAACCGCTCCGGTAAAGGCACCCTTGACATGCCCGAAGAGTTCGCTTTCAATCAAACCCTCCGGCAGAGCCGCGCAGTGCACCCTCACAAAAGGTTTGTCACGGCGGTCACTGGCATAGTGAATGGCATGTGCAACCAACTCCTTACCGGTACCGGTTTCACCATGAATAAGAACCGTAGCCTGGCTGCCTGCAACCTGCGCAATCTGATCATACACCTGCTGCATCTCATGTGAAGTGCCGATGATATTTTCAGGACGGTATCGGCGGGTCAGCTCCATCTTAAGCTTGCGGTTCTCCTCCTGCAGACTACGTTGCTGCTCCGCGACTTCGCGACGCAGCCGCACCGCATGAGCCAGCATCGAGGCCACTGCGGCAATAACGGTTTTATCCTGTTCCAGCTGCTCGCTGTCGGCATACGGGCGGAAAACCGAGAGAGCGCCGACTACGTTCTGCCGCTCTTTGATCGGCACACAGATAAAAGAGGTGTCGGCTCTCTTGCCCTGTTTGGTCCTGTCCAGAAACAGATGCGATTCACTCGTGCGAGGGATCACCATCGGTTCACCTTTCAACACAACCTGGCCGGTCACGCCGTCGCCAAGCTTGTAGCGCCCGAGATCGGCCTGCGCTTTGGATACACCATGAGCAGCCTCAATGAATATCTCATCGGTATCCTTTTTAAGGATCGTTATAGTTGCCGCACGAAAGCCGAGACACTCATCCAACGCTTTAAGAATCGGATGAACAACCGCCCGCATATCGATACTCTGATCGACAACCGTGCTGATCGTACTGAGCAGTTTCAACTCCTGCTGGTGTCTTGACGTATCCATACCTTGCCCTATGTTGTGTGCAGGCAGCTGCTTATTCGAAATGCCTGCCGGTGATTTTTTCAAAAGCCTCGATGTATTTGCCGCGCGTCGCAGTGACAATCTCATCGGGCAGCTCCGGAGCGGGCGGCTGATGATTGAAACTGATGCTGTCAAGCCAATCGCGAACATACTGCTTGTCCAGACTGGGCGGATTACTGCCGACGCGGTAGCTCTCGCGCGGCCAGAATCGGCTGGAATCGGGGGTCAACACCTCATCAGCCAGAATCAGTTTGCCTGCATCATCCTCACCGAATTCAAATTTGGTGTCGGCGATTATAATACCGCGCTCCGCAGCGTAATCAGCCGCCCTGGCATAGCAGTTGACGGAGAGTTCGGCGAGCTTGTCGGCCATCTGCCTTCCCAATGCCTCGCTGACCTGCTCAACGCTCACCGGCATGTCGTGTTCGCCCTGCTCAGCCTTGGTGCTGGGAGTGAAGAGCACCTCATCGAGCTTGGAACCGTTCTGATAGCCTTCACGCAGTTTGAGATCGTTTACGGTGCCCTGCCGCTGATACTCCTTCCAGCCGGAGCCGGTCAGATAACCGCGCACAATGCACTCAAACGGAACTATGCTGACTTTGCGCACCAGCATGGAACGTCCGCGTAAGTCCTCTTTTACAGCTTGAAGCTCATCGGGATATTCATCAACATCCGCGGTGATCATGTGATTGGTGCAATCAGCCAGCAGGTCAAACCAGAAAACCGAAAGCGTATTCAGAATACGGCCTTTGTCGGGAATACCGTTGGGCATGATCACATCAAATGCGCTGATGCGGTCGGTGGCAACCAGCAACAGCCGATCACCCAGATCATAGAGATCACGCACCTTGCCACGCTTGGGTTCGGTCAATCCCGGAACTGAACTTTTAACAAGTGCGCCGTTTTTATCATAAATCATCGTTTCCTCCTCGTAGTTTACAAATATTCATCTGATCGGATGTCGTAACATGACTGCAAACTCATCGCAAGCCGACACCTGACTTTGTGCATATCGTACATGATAGCCCTGCCGTACGGAAACAATAAAATTACCGATCATCGGAACTCTCCACTGCGGCAGCTTTCAGAAAAGCTGCAAAAAGCGGATGCGGACAGACCGGTGATGATTTGAACTCGGGATGAAACTGACAGGCCATGAACCAGGGGTGATCCGGCAGTTCAATCATCTCAACCAGCGTGCCGTCAGGAGAAACTCCTCCCACTACCATTCCATGCTCTTCCAGAACAGCGCGATAGCGGGGATTGAATTCAAAACGGTGGCGGTGACGTTCTCTGATCTCGGTTACGCCATAAACCGCACGGGCGCAACTCGCATCTTTCAATGTGCAGGTATAAGCCCCCAGGCGCATGGTCCCGCCCATATCGGTCACACCACGCTGCTCATCAAGCAGTGATATCACCGGATCAACGGCACCGGGCACCGCTTCGGTGCTGTTAGCTCCCTCCAAACCACAGACATTACGGGCAAACTCAACAGCCGCACACTGCATGCCGAGACAGATACCCAGAAAAGGCAGGCGACTCTCACGCGCATGACGGATCGTCTGAATTTTGCCCTCCACTCCGCGGATACCGAACCCCCCCGGCACCAGAACCCCCTGTACACCCCGCAATTTTTCTGCCACGTTATCCGGGTTGATCTCTTCAGACTCCAGCATGCGTACTTTCAACTTTACTCCCGCCGCAATAGCACCATGCGTAAGAGCCTCATAGATACTCTTGTAGGCGTCACGCAGAGTGATATACTTGCCAACTACCGCAATTTCGACTTCCCGCCGATCCTCTTCCAGCAAACCTTCAAGCATTCCGTTCCACACCTCCATATTCAACTGCCTGATCGGCAGATCAAGCAGGCGTAGAATTTTTTCGTCAACCCCCTGACCAGCCAGATCAAGCGGCACCTCGTAGATAGAGTTTTTAACATCACACTCTTCGATCACATGCTCCGGACGCACACCGCAGAACAGGGCGAGCTTGTCACGATGCTCCTGTGTGAAACTGCGTTCACAACGACAGATCAGCATTTCAGGAAATATGCCGATCGAGCGCAGAATGCCGACCGACTGCTGCGACGGTTTGGTTTTCATCTCGCCCGCAGCCTTGATATAAGGCACCAGCGTCAGATGAATGTAAAGCGCATTGCCCGGCCCAAGCTCCTGATGATATTGACGTATCGCTTCGAGATAGGGTTGCGATTCAATATCGCCAGCTGTGCCGCCGATTTCGGTAATGGCAATCTCGGTGTCGCCGACCTCCACCTGACGGATGGCACTCTTGATTTCATCGGTTATATGCGGAATCACCTGCACAGTGCAGCCGAGATAACCGCCGGCTCGTTCTCGCGCAATCACATTACTGTAAATTCTGCCGGTTGTGTAATTACTGTGACGATCACAGGGCAATCCAGTGAAACGTTCATAATGCCCTAAATCCAGATCGGTTTCACAACCATCCTCGGTAACATAAACCTCGCCATGCTGAAAGGGCGACATCGTGCCCGGATCGACATTTAGGTATGGATCCAGTTTCTGCATTCTGATTCTGTAGCCCCGCTGCTTGAGCAGAAGACCGATCGAAGCGGCGGTCAACCCTTTGCCAAGCGATGAAATAACACCGCCGGTCACAAAAATGTGTTTACAACTCATACCTTCATCCTTCAACGTTTGATCGCGGTTATATCAATGCCGTCAACAACCGGCAGGTGTTCTTTTCCCGTCAGACAGCGGTCGACCGCTGCCGCACATTCACGTCCCTCTTTGATCGCCCAGACAATCAGCGACTGTCCACGCCGGCAGTCACCGGCCGCAAAAACCCCCGGGAGAACAGTCATGTATTCACGGTCGGTTTTAATGTTGGTGCGCTCATCAATCTCCAGCCCCAAACGGCTGATGATGTCGTCAACCCGCGGCCCCAGAAAGCCCAGTGCCAGAAAAACAAGATCGGCCTGCCAGACCTGATCACTACCCGGCACTTCGATCAACCTGGGCCGTTCACCAACATTTTCTCCCGGCTCCCAGTCAATCGAAAGCGTGGTCAGCGAACGCAGGCGTCCAGCATAACCATTGAACTTTCTGGTCATGATTTTCCAGAAGCGTTCTCCGCCCTCGAGATGCGAAGAGCTTGTGCGCAGTTTCATGGGCCAGAATGGCCAGGGATAGTCGTTCGTGCGACCCTCAGGAGGCATTGGCATCAGATCAAAGCTGGTCACGGAAGCGGCCCCCTGACGCAGAGCTGTACCGACACAGTCGCTGCCGGTGTCACCCCCGCCAATAACAATCACATGTTTACCCTTGGCATTGATCCGCCCCCACATCTCGCGACCTGAGAGACCGTCACAGATCAACCGGTTCTGACCTGTCAGGTAATCCAACGCGAAATATATTCCCTTTAAATCGCGCCCCGGAATCGGCAGATCGCGTGGACGCCCCGCACCGGTCGCGATAACCGTTGCGTCAAACTTTTTCAACTGATCAACCTCCGGATCAGCCTCGCACTCAAAATGCACACCTTCGGCCTCCATCAGCCTGACCCGACGATCAATCACCCATTTCTCAAGCTTGAAATCCGGAATGCCGTAACGCAGCAATCCGCCCGGATGCGCATCTTTTTCGAAAACAGTTACCGTGTGTCCAGCTCTGTTCAATTGATCCGCGGCAGCCATTCCGGATGGACCTGATCCGACTACGGCGACCTTCTTCCCACTGCGTGCGGTCGGAGGTTGCGGTTTGACAAACCCCTTGGCGAAGGCATACTCAATAACATTTTTCTCGATCATCCGGATTGTGACCGGACCTTCGTGAATACCCAGTACGCAGGAATCTTCACAGAGCGCAGGACAGAGCCGCCCGGTGAATTCAGGGAAATTGTTGGTCTCCGCCAGACTTTTCCAGGCCTTTTCCCACTGACCGCGGTAAACAAGATCGTTCCAGTCCGGACATATATTGCCGATCGGACAACCACTGTGGCAGAAGGGTATCCCGCAATCCATGCACCGGGCCGCCTGAGCCCGCAACTGCTCTTCCGGCACCGGCTTGTAAACCTCCTTGTAATCATTGAGACGCTCCTCTATGTCACGCAGATGTTCACCTTCACGCTCGTATTCCATAAACCCTGTTGTCTTGCCCATAAATCACCTCCATTGCTGTTCCGTACGACCCTTGAGCTCAAGCGCAAGGTCGACTGCATAACCGCATGCCTACTCCAAACCCCCGCCTTCGGTCAATCGTTTCAAAGCCTTTTTATAGTCTCTGGGAATCACCCGTACAAAACGCCGTTGCTGCTCATCCCAGTTCTCAACTATCCTGGCACCGATCACACTTTCGGTGCGGCTCACATGATTACGTATCATCTGCAGCACAAGCTGCAGCTCCGCATCATCTTCGATCGCCTCCAGGTCAACCAGTTCCCGGTTGCATCGTTTCGCAATATCCACCTTCCCTGTTCTGAAAAGATATGCCACTCCGCCGCTCATACCGGCGGCGAAGTTACGTCCGATGTCGCCGAGCACAACCACGCAACCACCAGTCATATACTCACAGCCGTGGTCTCCGACACCCTCCACAACCGCTCGGACTCCGCTGTTACGCACACAGAAGCGCTCACCCGCCTGGCCGCGGATGTAGGCCTCACCGCTGGTGGCACCATAAAAAGCCACGTTGCCCACAATAATATTCTCCTCAGCCATGAAAGCAGAATTGCGGGGCGGACGCAACACCAGACGGGCTCCTGAAAGACCCTTGCCGAAGTAGTCATTCGCATCACCGAAAACGGTCATACTCAAACCCCTGGCACCGAAGGCCGCGAAACTCTGTCCGCAGGTACCTTCAAATATTATGCTGATTGTATCATCCGGCAATCCCTCGGCCCCATAACGTCTTGATATCTCGCTGCTCAACATGGTGCCGACCGTACGCTGCACATTGCGTATCCGCCGACTCAGCCGCACCTTCAAGCCCCCCTCCAGCGCAGGCTTGGCCTCTTCAATCAGTTCACGGTCAATGCTGTTTTCAATCCCATGATCCTGCACTGCAGTGCAACGTCGCTCACACTCTTCTCCCTCGATCCGCTTAAGAATCGCACGGTAATCCAGTGAACCCGTCTTCCAATGCCCGACCGTCTTATCAACCTCAAGCAGATCGACTCGTCCGACCATCTCATCAATTGTGCGGAACCCCATTTCAGCCATGTGACAGCGCAGATCCTCCGCGATGAACTTCATGAAATTGACTACATACTCCGGTTTGCCGGTGAACTTTCCAGCCAGCCGCGGGTCCTGTGTGGCGATGCCCTGCGGACAGGTGTTCAGATGGCAGACCCGCATCATAACACAACCCAGCGCCACCAGCGGCGCAGTCGCGAAACCGAACTCCTCCGCTCCCAGCAGACATGCTATCGCAACGTCACGGCCACTCATCAACTTGCCGTCACACTCCAGACGTACACGACTGCGCAGCTTGTTGATCATCAGAGTCTGCTGTGTCTCCGCCAAGCCAAGCTCCCAGGGCAGGCCGGCATTGTTCACCGAAGTCAGCGGCGCCGCACCAGTTCCTCCGTCATAGCCGCTGATCAATATCAGATCAGCCTTGCCCTTCGCCACACCGGCCGCAATGGTTCCCACACCGGCCTCGGATACCAGTTTGACGCTGATCCGAGCTCCGGAATTGGCGTTTTTAAGGTCGTGGATCAACTGCGCCAGATCCTCGATCGAGTAGATATCATGATGCGGCGGCGGCGAAATCAGCTGCACATAGGGAGTTGACAGACGCGTGGCGGCAATCCAGGGATATACCTTTTCAGCCGGCAGCTGCCCCCCCTCACCCGGCTTGGCACCCTGCGCCATCTTGATCTGCAACTCTCTGGCATTGACCAGATAGTGACTGGTCACACCGAAGCGTCCTGAAGCAACCTGTTTGATTTTGCTGATGCGCCAGTTGCCGCGGGCGTCGGGGCGAAACCTCTCAGCATTCTCGCCACCCTCACCGCTGTTGCTGCATCCGCCGATCCGGTTCATTGCAATTGCCAGAGTTTCATGCGCCACCGCACTGAGCGAACCGTAAGACATCGCTCCGGTCTTGAAGCGTTTGACGATCTCAGTCCAGGGTTCAACTTCATCAAGCGGCACCCCGGCACTGCTCTTCTTCAATCTGAGCAGTCCGCGCAGCGTACAGAGTGCCGCCTGTTCGCCGCTGATCAAAGCAGCATATTTACGATACAAATTGTAATCATCCTTCTGCACCGCCTCCTGCAGCAGCGCAATCGTCGCGGGATTGTACAGGTGCTCCTCACCACTGCGCCGCCAATGGTACCTGCCGCCATCCGGCAGTTCATGAATATCAACAGACCGCTCAGCGTAGGCGTAAGCATGATTACGCAGAACTTCATCCGTCAACTCTTTCAAGCCAATACCCTCCACCCGGGAAACGGTCCCAGTGAAATATTCGCCAACCACTTCGCCGCTCAGCCCGACAATCTCAAAAATCTGAGCACCTCTGTAACTCTGCAGCGTGGAGATTCCCATCTTGGACATGATTTTAAGCAGTCCTTTGCTGACCGCCTTGATAAAACGTTCACACGCCTGCTCTTCACTGAAATCGATGTACATCCTGCGACGGGCCAGATCACGCAGTGATGCATAGGCGAGATAGGGACAGATTAAATCAGCACCGAAACCGATCAGACAGGCGAAGTGATGCACACTACGCGGATCGCCGGTGTCGACAACCAGTGCCGTCTGTGCGCGCAACTGCCTGCGCACCAGATGCTGATGCACAGCGGAAACCGCCAGCAGTGCCGGAATCGGAGCCCTGTCAGCGTCGGCGTCACGATCAGAAAGCACCACAAAGGTATGTCCGTTAAGCACCGCACGCTCAACCTGTCCACACAGTACAGCAAGCTGCTCCGCAAGCGTCTTGTTTGCTGCGGGACGAGCGTTGAAGAGTATTGCAACCCGGTAACTGCGAATGAGACTCTCTTCTTTGGACATGAGCTTATGCAGCTCATGTTCGGTGATCAGCGGACGGTCGGCTCTTAACATGCGGCAGAGTTCAGGGCCCTCTGCAAGTAGGTTGCCCTGCCTGCCGACGTATGATGTCAGTGCAGTGACCAACTCCTCGCGGATAGCATCCAGCGGCGGGTTCGTCACTTGTGCGAAAAGCTGGTGAAAATAGTCATACAGTATGCGCGGCTGTTCAGAAAGAACCGCCAGCGGGGTGTCATTACCCATCGCGACAGTCGGATCCATCGATTTGTCGGCCATAGGGCCGAGAACCACCTTCAAGTCTTCACGGCTGTATCCGAATAGCCGCTGCGCACTGATTAAAGCATCACCCTCTAAAACAGCTTCCTCCGCCCGATCATCGGCACTGACGAGCGAATTGAGTTCCACAAGGTTGTCTCTCAACCAGCGCCCGTACGGACGCATAGCTGCCAATTCCGATTTGATCTCCTCATCACCGACAATTCGTCCCTTCACGGTATCCACCAGAAACATACGTCCGGGTTTCAAGCGACCCCGCATGGCGATATTATCGGGCGCAACATCAAGCACACCGCTCTCAGATGCCATGATAACCAGACCATCTTTAGTCACAGTATAACGCGACGGGCGCAACCCGTTGCGATCCAGAACCGCCCCGATCACCTTTCCATCGGTGAATGGAATCGACGCAGGCCCGTCCCATGGCTCCATGAGACAGGCATGGTATTCGTAGAAGGAACGATTTGCTTCGGGCATCTCCTCATGATGATGCCAAGCCTCAGGAATCAGCATCATAACCGCATGCTGTAACGATCGCCCCGAGTGGTAAAGTAACTCAATCGCGTTGTCAAGTATCGCGGAATCGCTTGCTCCCTCCGTCAGAATCGGAAAAATATCCGCCAGATCACTGCCGAGAAGTTCCGACTTCAGCAACCCCTGACGAGCTCTCATCCAGTTCATGTTGCCGCGTACCGTATTGATTTCACCGTTGTGGCAGATAAAGCGGAACGGCTGTGCCAGAGGCCAGGCAGGGAAGGTGTTGGTGCTGTAACGCTGATGCACCAGCGCCAGCGCTGAGCTCACCAGCGGATTGTTAAGCTCAGGATAAAATGCAGCAACCCGGAACGAGCGCATCAAACCTTTATAAACAACCAGCTTTGAAGACATGCTGGATATATAAAACTGCCCTTTGGCGCAATCAGAAAGATCACTCTGTAAAACCTTGTTTTCAGTGATCCTGCGTGCAATAAAGAGCTTGCGATCTAATGCATCCACAGCGACTTCGCCGCGTCCAACGAAGAGCTGGCGTATGAAAGGCATGCTTTCACGCCCCAATTCACCTATCTGACTGGGATCAACCGGAACATAGCGCCAACCGATCATCTTCATCCCCGCCCCGCGGATTTGTTTCTCAAGCACCTGCTCACAGAATTTACGCGCCTGCTGATCCTGCGGCAGAAAAACCGAACAAACCCCGTAATCTCCAGGTTCCGACAGCCCCTCCATCACAGTCACAAAGAACTCATGCGGAATCTGTATCATTATGCCTGCGCCGTCACCAGTGTCAGGATCATAACCGGTCGCACCGCGGTGCTCCAGATTTGAAAGCACCTCGAGTGCTTTTCTGACTATCCCGTGTGATTTTTCACCCTTCAAATGGCAGACCATTCCAACACCGCAGGCGTCCCTTTCAAAAACGGGATCATACATGCCCTGAGGCTCATGATAATAATTATTTTTATCTTTTTTCATAATCTTTTTCCTGAAATCCTGCCGTTGCACGGCCCCTTTCATCCCATGCCGCCACATCTGTATCTGATGTTCCCGCCGCATGATTTACCCAGCGACTCTCTGCTTGTCGCCTGCTGCGTCTCGCAGACATACTCACCATTAAAACAACCCATACAGAAATGACGCGCATCATCCAATACCGAACACAAACCCTTGATGCTTAGATAACCGCAGGAATCAGCACCGATCAGCTTTCTGACCTGCTCAACCGTGCGTCCATGTGCCACCAGCTCACCGGTATCGGGGAAATCAATACCGAAATAACATGGATGCCTGGTCGGAGGGCAGGCTATCCGGACATGCACCTCACGCGCACCGGCACCCTGTAAAATCTCCACCCGCTTTCGTATGGTTGTTCCGCGTACAATCGAATCGTCAACCAGCACCACACGCTTACCATTCACCACCTCGGGAACTATCGCCAGCTTGAGATCAACCGATGAACTGCGCACCCCCTGGGTGGGCATGATAAAGGTTCTGCCGATATAATGGTTGCGAATGAATCCCATCTCAAAATGAATTCCGCTGGCCTGGGCAAAACCCATCGCCGCAAGCACCCCGCTGTCAGGTATCGGAACCACAACATCCGCTTCAACCGGATGTTCAAGTGCCAGAACACGCCCGATGTCCTCACGAACCTTATACACACTCTGACCGAAAAGATGGCTGTCCGGACGAGCGAAATAAATATGTTCAAAAACACACTGTCCATATTTGCCGGAACGCGGAACTTCGGCGAAACGCATACTCTTCACACCTTTTTCATCTATTCTGATCAACTCTCCGGGAGCGACATCACGAATGAACTCAGCGTTGTTCTGCAGCATCGCGCAGGTTTCACTGGAGACAACATAACCTCCACCGAGTTTACCGAGAGAAAGTGGCTTTATGCCCCAGGGGTCACGTGCAGCATACACACAGTTGGGCCGGACAAAAACCACGGCAAACGAACCGCGCAACTCAGCCAGAACCTGACGCAGCCGATCCTTCCTGTCAAAAAAATCCGGATCAGCCAATTGATGCAGCAGAATCTCACTGTCGGTGGAGGTCTGAAAAATAGCCCCGTTTTTCTGGTAGCGGTCACGCAGTTGCGCCGCGTTAACCAGATTGCCGTTATGAGCCACCGCCCACATTCCATCACGGCAGTTGGCCAGAAAGGGCTGGACATTAACAACGCTTGACGAACCGGTTGTGGAGTAACGCACATGTCCTATCCCCGAATGCCCCGGCAGACACTCCGCAAAATCACCTGTGAATACCTCGCTTACCAGCCCCATGTCCTTGCAGAAACGCAGCTCTCGTCCGTCGCTCACAACCATCCCGGCACTCTCCTGACCACGATGCTGCAAGGCAAACAAACCGTTGTAAATCGCAACCGCCGCCGCCTGTACCCCGTAAACAGCGAACACCCCGCACTTATCGCGCGGCACCTCAGATGCTTGCACACCTGCTTTAAACTCTGCTTTAACACTCATTACACAACAGTCAAGCAATCGATATGCCAAGATAACAAATTTGTAAGATCACCTTGCAAAAAGCGTATCTGTCCCCTTTAAACCCGATTTACAGCAAAACCGCCTTCAATCGACCGCACAGTTTTGTAAGGTACAACAATTTTGAAGCCCTGTAACGACAATTATGTCGTAAAATTGGCTAAAATTGGTGACAGGCATTATTTTTCCTAAATTGGTGACAGGCATTATTTTTTCGGATCGTGGCTAAATTTTCGAAAGAAGTGTTGTTTTCTGAATGTAATGGTCAAGCGGGTTGATTTAAGGTAATATGTGGCATTGATTCTGCGGCTAATATGCATTAAATAACTTTCAACAAACGCAGCGGAGCCAGATTAGATGCCAAAGAGAACAGACATATCTAAAATAATGATTATCGGGGCAGGTCCGATAGTGATCGGCCAGGCCTGTGAATTTGACTATTCGGGTGCCCAGGCCTGCAAGGCACTGCGCGAAGAGGGTTATGAGGTGGTGCTGGTCAACAGCAATCCGGCGACCATAATGACTGACCCTGAATTCGCCGACCGGACATATATAGAACCTTTATCGGTTGATATTCTGCACGAGGTTATTCGTCGCGAACGTCCTGACGCCCTGTTGCCGACGCTCGGCGGTCAGACGGCTCTCAATCTGGCGATCGATCTGGATGAGGCTGGGATTCTCGAACGTTACCGGGTTGAGATGATCGGTGCTGACGCCGAGGTCATACGTCGCGCCGAAGACCGTCAACTCTTCAAAGATGCAATGCGGGAGATAAATCTGGATGTGCCGGTCAGTGGCACAGCTCATTCACTGGAGGAGGCCTGGGAGGTGCAGCGGATGATCGGAGCGTTTCCGGTGATTATCCGTCCGGCTTTCACACTTGGCGGCAGCGGCGGCGGCATCGCACGCAATACAGAGGAGTTTGAAGCGATTTGCGATAACGGCATCGCCCTGAGTCCAACAGACGAGATTCTGGTGGAGGAGTCGATCCTCGGCTGGAAAGAGTTTGAGATGGAGGTGATGCGTGACAAAAATGACAACACCTCGATAATCTGCTCGATTGAGAACTTTGACCCGATGGGTGTGCACACCGGCGACAGCATCACTGTAGCGCCTGCCATGACTCTGACCGACCGTGAATATCAGATTATGCGTGACGCATCGCTGG
The DNA here is from genome assembly GCA_018399555.1 of Kiritimatiellia bacterium. Lineage (GTDB taxonomy): Bacteria > Verrucomicrobiota > Kiritimatiellia > RFP12 > UBA1067 > M55B167. The sequence continues at coordinate 13,626 of JAGYOL010000029.1, forward strand.
CGGTGATGCGTGTTATCGGCGTGGAAACCGGCGGTTCAAATGTGCAGTTCGCCATTGATCCTGACAGCGGGCGACTGGTAGTGATTGAAATGAACCCGCGTGTCAGCCGCTCTTCCGCGCTGGCTTCGAAGGCGACCGGTTTCCCGATCGCCCGCATTGCCGCCAAACTTGCCATCGGCTACACACTAGATGAATTGCGCAATGACATAACGCAGGAAACGCCGGCCTGTTTTGAGCCCGCACTCGACTATGTAGTTACCAAAATACCACGTTTCGCCTTCGAGAAGTTCCCCGGTTCCAACCCCCGTCTCACCACTCAGATGAAGTCGGTCGGTGAGACGATGGCGATCGGCAAGACCTTCAAACAGTCGATCCAGAAAGCGTTGCGGTCGCTCGAAACAGGACATTACGGTTTTGAAGACAGCCGGGATCGTTTCACCGGATGCACGCAGGAGCAGATCGAAGATGAACTGCAGAACCCCGGCCCACAGCGCATCTTTTACCTCAGAGAAGCCTTGAAGCGTGGCTGGCAGATTGACAGAATCTTTGATCTGACTAGCATCGACCGCTGGTTTTTGACGCAGCTGCATGAACTGGTCGCTTTTGAGGATGAAATCAGGGCGGTCGGATCATTGGAGAAGCTCGCGCTTGACACAGCACTTTTCCGTCAGATCAAAGAGTTCGGCTATTCGGACCGGCAGATTTCCGATCTGCTGCAATGTACGGAGCATGATGTGCGTGCGCTGCGCGAAAAGCTTGATTTGAGGGCGGTTTACGCTCTAGTGGATACATGTGCCGCTGAATTCAAAGCGGTGACCCCTTATTTTTATTCGACCTGGTCGACATCTGATGATCTCTCCGATTTTGACGAACCCGGCGAACGCAAAAAGCGAATCATGATAATAGGTGGTGGACCGAACCGCATTGGTCAGGGCATCGAATTTGATTACTGCTGTGTGCACGCATGTTACGCTCTGCGGGAAGCCGGTTTTGAGACCATCATGGTCAACTCCAACCCGGAAACTGTTTCAACCGATTATGACACATCGGACAAGCTTTATTTCGAACCTGTAACTCTCGAGGATGTACTCGCAATTTACCAACGAGAGCGGTGCGACGGCGTGATAGTTCAGTTCGGTGGACAGACTCCGTTGAACCTGGCCAGCGCTCTGACCGCCAACGGAGTTAAGGTTATCGGAACATCGCCTGAGAGCATTGAGAAGGCCGAGGAGCGTGAGTTTTTCAAGCGGCTGGCTGATAAGGTGGGTGTACGGCAACCTGAAAACGCCACAGCCACAAACTATGAGGAGGCACTCGCGATAGCTTGCAGGATCGGCTTCCCCGTGCTGGTTCGTCCTTCATTCGTGCTTGGCGGACGAGCCATGGCGATTGTTTACGATGAAGAGTCGTTTGAGGATTTTGCCCGTGAAGCTCTGGATGCATCCGAAGGTCGTCCGGTGCTGATAGACAAATTTTTGGAAGGTGCGGTTGAAGTGGATGTTGACTGCATCTCCGACGGACGGACCCATGTACTGGGAGCTGTGATGGAGCATGTGGAGAAAGCCGGGGTGCACTCTGGTGACAGTGCGTGCAGCATCCCGCCGCTAACACTTTCCGACGGGGTAATCGGGCAGATCAGGAGCTACACACATGCGCTGGCTGCGGAGCTGGGGGTCGTCGGTCTGATGAACGTTCAGTATGCGGTTCAGAATGGAGAGGTGTATATCATCGAGGTTAATCCACGAGCTTCGCGAACCATTCCTTATGTCAGCAAAGCCATAGGCGTTCCGCTGGCACGCTATGCGGCACTGGTTATGGCGGGAAGCACTCTCGAGGAGCTCGGCTTCACGCATGAGGTACACGTCCCGCATTTCGCCTATAAAGAGGCGGTGCTACCCTTCAACCGTTTTCCAGGCTGTGATGCGATGCTGACACCTGAGATGCACTCGACCGGTGAAGTGATGGGCATTGACACCGATCCAGGCATGGCCTTTATCAAAAGTCAACTGGCTGCAGGCAATCCTCTGCCGCTTTCAGGCTCCGTATTTTTAAGTGTGGCGGATCATGAGAAGCCGGAGGTTATTGCACCGGCGCATGAACTGCAGCAGATGGGCTATCGGATCTTCGCCACTCTGGGCACAGCGACCGTACTGCGCGACCACGGCATCAAGGCCCGGGCACTCTTCCGGGTGGCGGATGGAAGACCCAATGCGCTCGATATGATCCACGAGGGCGAAGTTCAGTGGATCATCAATGTCCCTTCCGGTGCCAAACCGGCGCGTGATGAGGTACGTATCCGTACTGAAGCGATTCGCCGCGGCATACCTATCACCACCACTGTGCGCGGGTTGCAGGCCACACTGTCAGGACTTGACCGACTCAAAAAGCTGCAGAGCTTCGCCGTTTTATCACTGCAGGAGTTTACCCGCAAAGCGGCTAATTTGAACTGAACCGTTTTGCAGAGTCGGTCAATCAAACTCAGGCCGGACATGTTGATTTTTTACGGCACGTTTTCGGATATGAAGCCGCGCACAGGTGCAATTTTTTCAAATCATTGATTGCATATCGTTCCATTATCAGGCTACAATGGCCTTGGTGAGGGATATGAAACGGATAAAATGTAAGGAAGCGGCAACGCACGGAACTCTTTTTCTGATTTTTCTGGTCGTGATCAACACTGCGTTCGCCGGAAAAAGTGCTGTGCGTTTGGGTATGTACAAAAACAGTCCCAAGGTAAACTTTGACGAGCAAGGCAGAACAAAAGGTATCTTCGTTGATATCATGGAGCAAATCGCACATGAAGCGGGCTGGTCGCTCGAATATGTTCCCGACACCTTGCAGGAGAAATTTGACCGGCTTGCCGCTGTCATTTTCAATCCGACACGACTTTTTTTCGCGGCATCCCGCCACACGGGCCGGACGCTTCTGAAGACGATTGACCGCCATCCGGCAGAGATGAAATCATATCCTAATTCCGTTTACTACGCCTCGCTGAAACACTGGAACTCCGAAGAGATCACCACAAAGCTGGCAGAGTGGCTCAAGCTCTCCCTATTGCTGATGGTAGCCCTGCTGCTGGCAGTCTTCTACTGGAACCTTTCGCTGCGCACACAGGTTGCCCGGCGAACCTCTGATATTACTGATAACAACCGTATGTTGCGTCTGCTTTCGGACTGCAACGAAACCCTCTTCCGTTTTTCCAGCGAACGGGAGCTGCTTGATAAACTATGCCACCTGATTGTCAGTGTCGGAGGTTACACAGCCGCCTGGATTGCTGTGGTGGATAAACAGGAGACAGAAACACCCGTCACAACAGCATATGAAGGTATCGACGCTCATACGGTTAAAATGATTGAAGGCTCAATCCGTCAGACAACCGAGGCAGCCGGATCGCTCTCTCAATTGGTCATCCGCGATGGGAAGCCGTTGATCTGCAAATCGCTCTTCAGTGAATATCCCGAACTATGCGAAACCGCCCAGAAATTAAAACTGAGGGAGTGCTCGCTACTCTGCTTTCCTTTGATTTCCGGCGACACTGCCATCGGCACTTTAACCATCATCCAGACAAGCTCCGGTGAACATGCCGACAGGATGCTGGAGTTGCTCAGGGAAATTGCCGGAGAGATAGCCTTCGGCATCAGCCATCTACGTCTGAATATCGCGCGACAGACAGCTAGCCAGGAGCAGCACCAACTGGAAGAGCGCCTTGCGCAGACCCATAAAATGGAGACAATCGGGCAACTGGCCGGCGGTGTTGCCCATGACTTCAACAACGGGCTGCAGACGATTCTAGGTTTTGCGGAACTGGGCATCATGCAGAGCTCCGACTCCGATCCCCGCACGGCATATTTGCAGGAGATAATCGCCGCCGCCCAACGTGCCAAGAAACTGACCGGTCAATTACTGGCTTTCAGCCGCAAAGCACCGATGGAAATCAGCCGCGTGCAGCTCAACAATGAGATCGAGACGCGCCGCAAAATGCTGGAGCGGCTGATCGGCGAAGACATCAGAATTGAAATCGACCTTGAAAAGGGGCTCCCTCTGATTTATGCCGACACCGGACACATCGAGCAGGTTATGCTGAATCTTGTTGTGAACGCATGCGATGCAATGACCGAAGGCGGAGTTATACTCATTGGCACCTCCACGCTCCAGCTTGACGAGACAGAACCTGCAGCCCACCCCGACGCGAAGCCCGGACGTTATGTTCAACTCAGAGTATCCGACACAGGCTGCGGCATGACACCCGAGGTTCAAGCCAGGATATTCGACCCGTTCTTCACGACAAAACCCAAAGACAAGGGTACTGGACTGGGTCTCTCAACCGTGTACGGTGTGGTCAGACAGCTCAAGGGCTGGATTCAGGTTGACACACAAGTCGAGCACGGCACCACCTTTACCATTTATTTTCCGGCTGCCGGGGAACAAATCGAACAGAGCACCGAAGATATTGTGACTGGAAGCGGTATCCCAGAGCGCACGGCGCGCATTCTGGTTGTTGAAGATCAGGAGGATGTAGGACGCATTACGGTTAAAATGCTGGCATCCTTAGGACACAATCCTGTTTTTGTTACCAGTGTCGCTGAAGCATTTGCAACGATGGAATCAGAGGATGCGCATTTTGACCTGATTTACAGTGATGTCGTGCTGGGTGACGGCAACGGAGTTGAGCTGGCCGAAGAGCTAAACGGTAAATATGCCGGTCTGCGTTTTTTATTCGCTACCGGATATGCCGATGAACGCTCACGCTGGAACTCAATTCAGGAACACGGCTGGAAGTGTCTGATCAAACCATATACCAAGGATGATCTGCGCAAGGCTGTCGATGAAGCGCTACCGTCAGTCTGATGAATGTGACTTAATGCGGAGCTGCCGATGATCCCTGAAACAGGCGTACTCAGCGTTGTCTACTTCATACTCGGTAGTACAATACCGCGCAGAATGATTTTCTGACAGGCAATGAACACGACTGCGGTCGGAATTGAAACCATCACGAACCCGGCCATTACCGCCCATGGTTCGCCGCCGAACTGCTGACTCATCTGATACATCCAGACCGCCAGCGTCCAGTGGCTCTGTTTCTGGCATACAAGCAAAGCCCACTCCCAGCTGTTGTACGCCGCCACAAAAGAGTGCAGTGCATTGACAGCCAGAATCGGCGTGGTCATCGGCAGGGTGATTCTTAAAAATATCTGCCACTCTTTGGCCCCGTCAACTGTGGCGGCCTCGTACAATTCACGCGGAAGTCCGTCGAAAAATCCTTTGAGTATGAATATCGACATGCCGCTGGCGAGGGTGGGCAGAACCAGGGCGGCGAAGGTGTTCAGCAGCCCGAGGTCGCGGATCAGAAGAAATCCTGGAATGGCCGTCACCGCGGCAGGAAATGCCATGGTCGCCAGCAGAAAGAGCAAAATCTTTTCTGTGGCTCGCAAACCGAAACGGGAGAGCGCATAGGCCGCCAACGGATTGACGGTCAGGGTAGCTAGAATCGAAAGCACCACCAGCAGCAGGGTGTTGCCGAAAGCACGGCCACGTAAAAACAGATACTCTCCCACCATGCGGTAATTGGCGCTGATCCCCGAAATAAATTTACGCCAGCCATGTTTTCTGAAGGTTACAGCCACCGCTTCAGGGATCGGGAAACGGGCCTCCTCGATCATATTCAGTTCCCACCCGTAAGTGTGGTTTATTTGATCCAGCGATCCGTATTTTGTCAGGATGAAACTCTGCCATTCCCCTTCGGCGCTTAATACCGCAAGTTTGCTCAACGGCACTTGTGGGATAAAATTACGCCAGAGTGTGCTGTTCTCATAAGCTTTAAGACGGATATCCTCGAATGAGGCCACCGTCTGTCCACTCAGCTGGTTATATACATCGATACTTTTACACAGCTCACGGATATATCTCTGGTAATCAGCCTCCAGCGTGGCGTCCGGTCTGACGCGCAGCAGACGACGCGGATAGGAGTGGTGCACAAAATTATCCCAGAGCGTTCTGATCACTTCCGATGATTCCTCGGGCAGAGGAAAGGGCAGCATCGTGAAATTTTCGCAGCGGTGCCCGGCCACAGCGGAGTAATTATCAGGCGTAAAAATATTCTGCTCCGTGAAACCGAGTTTAATCTGAGAATCGGGTCGCTGTAAAAACCGCAGCCACAGAGTACGTGACGCATAGGGCACAACCGGTGTCATAGGACAATGACGTGCGGCATACTCCCGGAAGCGTTCACGGTTACGATGAGTTTTGCCTCCATGTTCCGCAGCAAAACTCCGCCAACCCATGCAGCCGCTTTCAAACTCCAACTCCCGGTACGCCTGTTTGAAACTTTGAAACAACTCGAACTTGGAATTATCCGGCGGATAGTCCCATCCAGCATGGTGCAGCGGCGCACGCTGCTCCGCTACCATCCTGATACCGAAGAAGCTCTGATAGCGGATTGTCCACTCTTCGTTCAGCAGTGCCAATGCCGCCGTGCGTTTTTCAGCGGCATTCATGGCATCATAGGCCGCCCGATCCCGCCGCCGCAGCCGCCGTTCAAAATAACCGTGCGTGAAATGGGCGATATGACGTGCGTCATAGTTGCAGACGGAGTTGAAAGGATCATACTCCAGATTGAACCGGGAGTAGTCGGCCGCTGCACATTCATGAAATACATATCGTTCAGGATCATCAACCGCTGCCAGCTCCGCCCGTGCGAATTTCCGGCAGCCAGCTTCATCCCGCGAAACCGCCACCCAGCTACCCCATTGAGCGGGCACCTGCGGATAAAACTCAACCGGAAAACGGTCAAAACAACTCGACAGATAACGCATGAAACGGTCGCTGCGGCTCCAGAAAGCCCGCACCGCCGGCGCATGACGATGATAGTCATAAGCGGAGGTGAACGAGGCTGAAACCATAACCATAAAGGGCCACAACATGGTTATTCCTCCTGACAACAGGGCTGTGTAAACCAGAGCCAGAAAAATTCTGGCCTTCACGCTCCTGCGTTCCACTTTTAAGATAACTGCCATGACCACTCCTGATTTGCACTGCATTGTAACCCAGATTCGCTGCGACCCGCAACCGAAAGGAAATTTTTACAAAAGAAGATGCCTGCCGGTCGATTTGTCCGCCGAATCTGTTGGAAAAATTGCGCAATTCCGGTTACAATCAAACTCATTCCATTCGGTGCAGGTTGTCGATTAAGAAACCCTGACAGGCGGGGCGTCTGACGGACAGTCAACTATGCAATTTTTCAGGAGTTGCGATGAGAGTAAGAGACAAACAAATTGATCAGGCGCATTGGAATCGTTTTTTTTCAGAGCGCAACCGTATCGAGGCGAATTACGTAGTTTCCCATCCCGACTATCCCGCACACGATCACACCTTCATTGAGATTCAACTGGTCGTGGGAGGCACCTGTCTGCAACACACTTCACACGGGGCAATCCGACCGGTGGCCGGAGATGTTTTCCTTTTTCGTCCGGGAGCCTGGCACTCATTGGAAGAGGTCGACAATCTGAACCTGTACAACTGCTGCTTCGACAGTTCTCTGCTGGCGCAGGAGCTGGCCTGGACCGTCAGTCATCCCCTGCTCGGTTCGCTGCTATGGTTCATTCCGCTCTCGCCGAAGCAGCACAGTCTGGTGACCCTGCACCTGCCGTCACATGAGCTCAAACGCTGCCGGCAATTGCTTGACAATCTGCGTCGCATGGCCCACAAAAATCCTGTTGAAGCCTTCGCGGACGAACTTGGCCTGCTGATCCAGTTTCTCGGAGTGCTGAGTTGCCATTTGCCGAAAGAGCACATCAGATCGTCAGCATCCGGCAGGCATCCGGCTGTTGCTCAGGCCATCCAGCTGATCGACGCCCACCCCGCTGAACAGTGGACGCTAAGCAAACTGTCAGCGCGTGTGCATGTGGAACCCACCTATTTCGTGCGTCTTTTTCACAAAACCGTCGGGGTGCCGCCGATCGCTTACCTCGCAGGACGCCGGGCCGAACTGGCCGCCGGTCTGCTACGCAGAACCACTGCGCCGATCAGTGAAATCGGTGCCATGGTAGGCTGGCCGGAGCCCAACCATTTCAGTCGGCGCTTCCGCCGTAAATTCGGAGTCTCCCCCACGCACTACCGGCAGCGCTTTCTTTCGGTCGTCGGTGATTAGTCGCTATAATTTTAGTTTCTGTCGTAAAAAACAAGAAT
>JAGYOL010000003.1 GCA_018399555.1 Kiritimatiellia bacterium
GTAAATTCTTGTTTTTTACGACAGAAACTAAAATTATAGCGACTAAGAACCCTATCTTTGCAACAGGATTATATCACAGGAATGGCTCCCGGTTTGGATGCAATCAAAGCCCCGCGTTGGTTGGCGGCGTGCATTGCATTGTGTACATCGCCGCTGTGCAACAGCTCCGTCAGAAAAGCGGCGCTGAAGGCGTCGCCCGCGCCGATAGTGTCGACCGCTGCAACTTCAATGCCGGCCGCCCGCAAGGGAGTTCTGCCGCGTTCAAAAACAAAGCATCCGTCAGCTCCGCAGGTTACTGCAATGCCAGCAACCCCTTTGAATTTCGTAAAAATTCCGGCGGTAAAACTCTCTATATCAGATTCGGCATAAAACAGTTTCTGGTTCAGTAGTTTGGCCTCGTCCTCATTGACTTTCAGCCAGTTGCATTTGGCAATCGACTCTGTAACAGTTTGCAAACTCCAGAATTTCTGTCGCAGGTTGACATCAAAAAAAATCAGCGATTCCGGCAGGCGCTCAAGTATTCTGTTAAGAGTTGCTGTGGATGCTTCTGAGCGTTGAACCAGTGTTCCAAAGCAGAAAGCCCGCGGACGTGCGGCAATTATCGCGTCAATTGCATCGTCAGTAAGTACGATGTTATCCCACGCCGCATTTTCATGAATCGTGTAGCTTGGCATGGTGTTTTCCAGAGTCACACTCACAGTGCCGGTCGGGTTCTGATGATCGCTGATAATCCAACGGGTGTCAATCCCAAGCTCCTGCGCCCGCGTCCGCGCCATCTCGCCAAGATCATCGACTCCCAGAGCTGAAATCATGGCTGTCGATAACCCGCAGAGTGCTGCGTGTGCCGCCAGATTGAATGGAGCACCGCCCAGATGCGGCATATCATCAATAATATCCCAGAGAATTTCACCGAAGGCAATCAAATCAATGCTACTGCTCTCTGTCACTGCCTCTCTCCCTTTTCGTTTGCTTAACTGCCTGAATAATAATAGGTGGCTGAAATTTTGTCATTAAAAATTGTTGCAAATAGTTAATAAAGCTGTATTATCCGATTATTGAATGACGGCGAAGGAGCAAAGGATGACCGATAAAAAACCCAAACATAAGATGGTTTTCGATACACTCAAGAGCGAGATTCTGGATGGCAGATACTCCAGAACACGTCGACTGCCGAGTGAGGCTCAGTTGGTGCGGCGGTTCAAAATATCCCGCCCCACCATATCAAGGGCTTTGCGGGATTTGAAGGTTGCGGGGTTTCTCGACCGCCGTCCCGGTTCGGGAACCTATCTGAATCCCTCAGCCCGGCAGAATACCGGTCTTTTCGGGATGATCATTCCCGGTCACGGTACAACCGAAATCTTCACGCCCATCTGCAGTGCCATCGCGGCACACAGCCAGAACGCCGGCTATACGCTGCTTTGGAACAGCTCGCAGACACTCAACTCTGAGGATTTGCAGCACCATACACTGAGACTGTGCCGCGATTTTATCGATAAGGATGTCGCCGGTGTTTTTCTTGAGCCGCTGGAATTGACCGCAGATTGTCAGATTGTCAACCAACAAATTCTGGAGATGCTTTCAGCCAGTAAAATTCCTGTGATTCTTCTCGATCGCGATATTGTGCGTTTCCCCGAACGCAGTGCATATGATCTCGTCGGTATCGATAACTTGAGTGCAGGCTACCGCCTGGCCTCTCATCTGATCGAAAAAGGAGCTGCAAAAATCGCCTTTTTCGCCAAACCTAATTCAGCGTCAACGGTTAACCGGAGGATTGCCGGAATTCAGAGTGCACTTTTTGATGCCGATCTGCACTGGAGTTCAAAGAATGTCTTCTTCGGCGATCCCGATTCGCACGACGATGCAGCACATCTTTTAAAATCGAATGCGGATGCGATCATCTGTGCCAACGATATGACGGCGGCATTTCTGCTGGGAACACTCAGAAAACTGCAGGTCGAGGTGCCCCGTGATCTGCTGCTGGGCAGCTTCGACGACGCCAAATACGCAAAATTGCTCACCCCCGCTCTGACCACAATCCATCAGCCCTGTGTACGCATCGGCGAAACCGCTGTGCAGGCTATGCTGCAGCGTATTCAGGAACCTCAGATTCCGCCACGTGAAATTCTCCTGGATGCGCCCCTGATTGTGCGCGAGTCAACGGCTGTTCGTTGATGTGGCAGATAGGAATAGGGTGTCTGGAGACAGAGAGCTGGTGTGCTTAGGCACAAGCTGTAAATACAGCTTTTTTTACATTTAGAAATTTTTTTGTTGTTTGTTTGCTTTTCTTCAAACTATAATCGGGTTGTTCTGAATGGAGTATTCAATTTAAAGGTAAAAGGAAACTGGATGATGATGACGAAAAAAATTATTCTTTCATTGTGGATGATCGGATTGTCCGTTTTGTCCATGAGTGCCGCCGATGATATTCTGATCGCTGATTTTGAGGGGAAGGATTATGCAGGCTGGAAGATCGAAGGCAAGGCATTCGGCGACACTCCGGCGATTGCCAATGTGCGCCCGGCGAACAAGGTGAAGGGACATATCGGCAAGGGGCTGGTCAATACCTATCTTGGCGGCGACGCGGCGGTCGGTAAGTTGACATCACCACCATTTAAGATCGAACGCGACCGGATTAATTTCCTGATTGGAGCCGGTTCTCATAAGGATCAGACCTGTATCAACCTGGTTGTCGATCAAAAATGCGTGCGTACGGCGGTCGGACCTGCTAAAAAGGATCAAGCTGGCAATGAAATCATGGATTGGTGCAGTTGGGATGTGAAGGAGTTTAAAGGCAGGCAGGCCATTTTAGAGATTGTCGATAATCACTCCGGTGGATGGGGTCACATCAATATTGATCATATCGTGCAGTCGGATACAGAAAAAAAAGCAAGTTATCCTAATTTTGCCCGTATGACCGATCCCGAGCGCGGGTATGAATCGCTGGTGCCTAAGTACACCTTCTCATCTACGCTGGCTGAGCAGGAAAAAGAGCTGGCGGATAATCCCCTGCTGGTGCGTTTCGCCGAATCACGCAAGACTCTTCTACAGGATCCGCACTATCCTCGTTATCATTTCTGTAGTCCTGAGAACCGCCTGAATGATCCGAACGGACTCTGCTTCTGGCAGGGACGCTGGCACCTCTTCTATCAGGGATATCCGCCCGAGGATCCGCGTCAACATTGGGGACACGCTGTCAGCGATGATCTGATTCACTGGCGCGATCTGCCATATGCAATCTATCCCAATCCGGAGCATGCTTGTTTCTCAGGATCGACGCTGGTCGAGGATAACCGCGTGATCGCGATGTATCACGGCACGCACGTCGGCAGCATGGTGGCACTCTCCGATGATCCTCTGTTGCTTAATTGGGAAAAAGTTACCGGGAAAGCGGTGATACCTTATGCCAAGTCCGGCGAGCCGGAATTACCGTATAATATCTTTGATCCGTGTATCTGGAAAGAGGGTGAGTATTATTACGCGCTGACGGCAGGTGGTGGACGTGGAAAACGGGTGCGTGCCGAATTCCTGCACCGCTCCAAGAACCTTGCGAACTGGGAGTATCTGCATGAATTCCTTGAAAATGATTATTTCGGCCTGATAGGTGACGATGGCGCCTGCCCATATTTCTGGCCGATCGGCGATAAACATATACTGCTGCATTTCAGCCATATGAGCGGTGGCAAGTATATGCTCGGTGATTACGATACGAAACGTCAGAAATTTGTGGTGACCGATGCCGGTGATTTCAACCACGGCCCGGTAGGCCCCGGCGGTGTTCACGCACCTTCAGCCTGTCCTGACGGTAAGGGTGGTGTGATTTCAATCTTTAACATCAATCCGGCAAAGTCAACCCCGGGTTACAATCAGTTGATGTCGCTGCCGATGCGGTTGTCGTTGCAGGGCGGCGGGTCAGTCAAACATCTGCGAATAGAACCAGCCGGTGATATTGCTGCACTGCGTGGTGAGCATCAACGTATTGAAAATATAAAACTGCCCGCCAATCAGGAGATTGTGCTGGATGAAATCAGCGGCAATACCGTAGAAATGCTGGTTGAGATCGAACATATGAATGCGATGATGATTGAGTTGAATGTGCTGCGCAGTCCCGGTGCGGAGGAGTTTACGCGCATCATCTTTCAGCATAACCGCGGTTATCGTTCGCTCAGCACTCTGACGATTGACAACACCCGCTCTTCGACCTTCTTCAATGCCAGTTCGCGCGTGCCCGAGACGGCACAATTTTACATGAATTCGAAGGAAAATCTGCAGTTGCGAATCTTCATCGATCGCTCTGTTGTGGAAGTCTTTATCAATAACAGACAGTATGCGGCTCTGCGTGTGTATCCGAGACGAGAGGACAGCCTCGGAGTGTCACTGCGCTCCCAGGGCGGCGATGCCCTGCTCAGTGCAGTGAATGCCTGGCAGATGCGTAGCATTTATGAGTAGCATGCTCCCATGGATCGCCCGGTGAAACATCATTAACACCGATCATATTGTCCCTGATTTTCAGTTGTGAAAGGAGTGAGATCATGAAAAAAATGAATTATGAAGCAAATCGCTGTATCAAACTGAGCGCGATCTGCATGGTATGTGCGGTTATGTCCGGCAGTGCGCTTCAGCCCGATGATATCGAAGGACTGGCTCTCTGGCTGGATGCGGCTGATCTGAACACTTTGACGGTTGACAGCACTGGGCGTGTCTCGGCGTGGGCTGACAAAGCGAATGGGACTGCCGACTCAATGACGATGACCACTGCGGATAACCAGCCTCTTGCAGCTGCGGTTTTTCTGAATGGATTTAATGTGCTGCAGTTTGATGGCAACGACTGGTTCGAAGGCAATGCCTTTCTGACGGAGGGAGATGATGACTACACCTATATCGCACTCTGGCGTTCATATAAAACAAGCGGAGCCCAGGTTGTTCTGGAACAGGGGAGCGGTGACGACCAGCGTGCCTCCATGTTGCTGGTAAATTCAGCCTACGGTTTTAATGGACAAGGTAATGACAAACACAACTTGGTGCCTTTTACAGCCAATACCTGGCATCTGGCCCTGATGGAGGTTGCCAACAGCTGGCCTGCCAATATCTCGATCTACGATAACGATGATTTTTATCTGGGTTCAACCTCCAAACCGGAAAATTTGCATATCGGTACTCAGGGTTCGCGCGTAGCTGCCAAGGTGCAGAATAACGCCGAGAATTTTCTGGGGGAAATCGCTGAGATTATCGTTTATGACCGGTTAATCAGTGACACCCATCGCAATGCTGTGCAGCACTACCTTAGTCAGAAGTGGGGACTTGCACTGGAAAACGAAGTATGCGACGAGATCATCGATTTTGAGCATGGCGTCGTGCCGGATGGCTGGCAGGCCACAGGAGTGTTCACCAATCAGCCGGTCAGCTCCACCCGTCAGAACTTTAACAAGCATGGCGGTTTTCTGCTGGACAGCTACTCAGGTCAAACTAACGGTATTGATTTTGGGGTTGGCAACGCGCCTACCGGTGAGTTGAGCAGTGCCACCTTTGTTTTAAGCAATAACACAGTCCGCGCCCGTCTGGGCGGCGGACATCTGGGAGCATCGGTGCAGTTTCAACTGCAGCGTCTGAATGAAAATCTGAACTGGGAGGTTGTACGCCGGAGTACCGGTACTAGCGACAATTTCATGCGTGAATTGGTTTGGAACACGCATAATCTGATTGGCGAGACGGTACGTTTCCATATGCTGGATAAAGCCGATATCTCTTTGGGATTAGTTATACTCGACTACATCCGGTTGCTTGACTATCCGCTGCGCAGAGAGATCATCACCGATTTCAGTGGCAACGAATTTGCGCCTGGAATTTATCCAGAGTGCAAAGTGAACTCGGTTGATATCGGGCTTACCGGGAATGGATCAGCCTATATGGAATTCAGCGTAACCAACTACTCTTATGATGCCTGGATACTGCATGACAAAGCACCCAAAATATTGATCAGCACTGTGAGCGACGACAATTTTGAGCTAAGTACCCGTATCTGTTCGCGCTCACTGAGTAATTACAAATCACAGGCGGGTCTCGGGCTTTACTTTGAAAAAACAACCGGTGTGGATGAGTATGCCTTTGACCCGGTGATGTTCGGTGCCTATAAGGATCAGGAGATCAGATTGGAGTGGCCCGCGCTCGATCTGAGGCAGGGTATCACATTTGACTACACCATTACAAATGTCTATCTGCGGATCAAACGAAGTAACGACAAATTCAGCTTCCAGTATTCAGAAGAAGGTGAAGAATGGATAACGCTGGTGGAGCAGGAGTACCCCGACGCAGTCCTGATCAATGCCGGTCTTTTCAGTAAGCGTTGGAACTCCACGCCCGCCGCTACACAGCGGGTGGAGTTTGACTCACTCAGCTATCTTGCGACACCGAAAATACCCGGCACCATCATATTGGTGCGTTGAGTCTACACAATAATTCTTAGCTGAATGTTTAAAAATAGTGACAGACAATAATTTATTGCCAATTTTTTATAGTCTGTTTTTATAGTCTGTCACCAAAAAAAATCAGAATCAGGCCATGTAGAGACCGCCGTCGACGGAGATGGTTTGGCCGGTAATCCAGGCAGCAGCATCGGATGCGAGGAAGCGCACGATACCGGCGACCTCTTCGGGTTTTCCTAAGCGACCCAGCGGAATAGCGGCCAGTTGTTTTGTGCGCCGGGTTTCGGGAATGTTGGTGGTCATATCGGTTTCAATGATGCCGGGCGCGATGATATTGACAGTCACACCGGAGGGAGCCAGCTCGCGGGCGGCGGTGCGCGCCAGGCCGAGCAGACCGGACTTAGATGCACTGTAGGCGCAGCGCATCAGATCACCGAGCAGGGCGGCATCTGATGAGATATAGATGATACGTCCCTGCTTGCGACGAGCCATAGGGCGAGCGAGAGATTTGGTCAGCAGAAAGGCGGAATCGAGGTTTGTGTTGAGTACAGTACGCCAATCTTCTAATTTGGTGAAAGCTAGCAGTTGACTGTGCATTACGCCTGCGTTACTGATCAGAGTATGGATTTCGCCGAATTCGTCCGTGACACTTTTTATCAGTTCAAGTATCTGTTCCGGGTCGGTCAGATCGGCCTGAAATTCATGTGCGACACCTCCGCATGATTTGATTGTGTTGACGGTTTCCACGGCAGCACTTTGTGAAGCGCGATAGTGTACAGCCACTTGAAAACCGTCCTTGGCGAGGGAAAGTGCGATTGCTCGTCCGATGCCTTTCGCGGCACCTGTCACAAGTGCTGTTTTCATAGTTTGTGTTTCCTCTCTGGCTGGACTCATGAGTTGATGAATTGCTGAACTGTTTTTTCGTCGACCACTTCTATGCCGGTTTTTTGTTGAATGTCCTCCAGCACAAGGTTATGTTTGCGGGCGAGACGTCGTGCTTTGGGTGTGGCGCGCACTCTGCTTTTGTGTTCGGTTTCGGTGTCTATTTTTTTTGTTGTGGTATCGCCGCGGTACGCTGTCATCATTTTAGTATTTTCATATTCGGCGGCATTATCATATTCGTTTTTTTCGCCGATTAAAGCGACAATGTAACCGGTTGGAACAACGCTTTTCGCGGTAGCAAGAATACGAATAAGACGGCCGGAAGCGGGAGATTCAAGCTCGTAAGCCGCTTTGTCGGTTGTCAATTCAGCGATTATCTCGCCTTGGGTTATACATTCGCCTTCTGCTTTTTTCCAATTTGTTATGGTGACATCAATCAAATTCGCGTCAAGTTGAGGAATGGTAACACGGGTCATGAAGCAGATTCTCCTTAGTATTTATGGGTAGTTCAGGTTGGCGTGGGGCATTGTGCACCGAAAATGTTGTTTACTTAATTGTCATTCCGGGGTTACTTGGTTAATTCCGGCAAGAGCGGTATCATTTGCAGGGGTGCCTTGTTACCGGCACCGTCCTCAAAACGGATACGCATCCAGTATGGGTCATCGGTGGCGGGTTTGACATCAGCGGGTTTGAGTATTTCATCAACATAACCGCCCTGCCATTCGCGTTTTTTAATACCGTTAAGGTCGTATGCCACATAACTGAGAGTTGATTTTGATGTCCAGGGAGCCAGAATTGAGATTGACCGAATTTGTGCGACAGAGCCTTTGCTGCGGCCACAGATGTAGGCTGTCAGGAAGCGAACTGTAAACGCCTTTTTCTCATCTGTCTGTGTGCGCAGAAAGTCACGGATGTTGATTATAAGATCGTTCCATTCTCCCGGTTCGGTGCTGATTTTACCGTGAATAAACTTTTGATTTTGCGGATCGGTGAGGGAGAGGGTAAGTTTAGCCAAGTTGCCCGGTGCGCGTTTGTCAGCGTTGTGCAGTGTAAAATTATAGGGTGAAGATTCATATGGTTTTGCGATGGTGCGGAAGGAGATGGAAAGGAAGGGATATTTTTCCGTATTCCAGTATGGCGAGGGGAAGCTGCGTTGCAGGTATGTGGAGCTCTTGTTTTTGTAGCTGATCTGCAGTACGGCGCCGTCCTCTGTTTCAACGGTTTCGAGATTAACATACGGATAGCGGTTGAAGAACTGCTCGACATTCGTGAAGGTGGGGTTCCATATGTAGGCGTTGGATGGCGGTTTCTGCGGCAGGAGTGTTGGTGGACGTTTATCTGACTGCTTATCGATTGGGATTTTGACAACGTACGGGGGCAACTGATTGCCGGCGGCGTCGGTTATGCCTGATACAGTCAGTGGCAGTTGTGTGCCATGCGGGGTATCCATGAGAATTTTGCGCAGGCTCCATATCCAATCGATCTGCATATCGATGTTGCCCTGTCCGATATTGCAGAAGCCGTTATCTTTTGAAATATCAAGTGTGGTGCCGTTGCAGGTGAATGTCAGATCATTGATAATAGGAGGAGCGACGGTATCGGTGATATTCAGATTCAGGCAGCTGCCGTTATAATTGGGCACTGATTTGATTTCGTGATTCACGGTAGGGCTCTTGCTGTCAAGGATAAAAGGGGTATCAGAGGGGTGTGACCAAAGACCACGGTTATCTTTCGCGCGTACCAACAGATGGTGGATGCCGTCGGCGACGCCATCCAGCGCAGGCTGTGTGACTTTACTGTTTTGAGTTGTGATCCACTTGATCTGCTGCTGCGACTCGGGGTCGCGCATGTCATAGGGCTGGTCGCCAGTCAGGAGAGCGTACTCCACTGTGGCGACACCGTCCTGGTCGATGTAGTCGGCTTTGAATGCGAAGGGGCGATTGGGGCCGACTGCCGGTCCGGTGGCGATGTCGTCGATTTGCAGCCAACTATGCAAGCCGGACTGGTCGACCGATGAGCGCGATGCGAAGAGCATGTAGGATGGTTTGATACTGCTGCGCTCCTGTAATTGAGCTTTTCCCAAGGCATCGGAAGGAAGTCCCATCCAGGTGTGCCACTTTTTATCCATAACGGCTGCGGATTTTCCGCTGTAACGAATGCCGGTGTTGTATTTTTCTGAGAAGGTAAAGCCGGTACTGCCATAGCTGAGCGAGCAAAGGCTCATCGGATCGCCTCGGTAACGGAATTGAATAACAGGGGTGGCGGCCAGATCAATTGATTTTGTAAGATAGCCGTAGAGTCGCAGAGCTTCTCCGTTGTTTGATATCTTCAACGTGCCGCCTCTGGAGGGATCGGAGTAATCGAATGAGATATAGGCTTTGTATTTATGTTGATCGGCATCCTGCGGGCGTTCCTCAAAGGTTTTGATGCTACCTTGTGGCATCTCTAGTGAGAGCAGGGTCGGAGGAAAGTTGGTGGTATTATTTAATTTCATCGGCACGACTTGGCGGAAATAGCGTCCGTCGGAGAGTTCGGCTGTCAGAGTCATGTGATCTGGTTGAAGGTGTTCGAGGGGGATAAGCACACGGATGTTGTTGCCTTCAACCTCGAAGGGGGCTGGCTGAGCATCAGCGAGGACTTTTTTGGGTGGCAGAAGTGGTGATGGCCAGGGGTGGGTGGGGGTGATGAGAAGAGAGCCGGGGATCGACTCATCCTCATGTGCGAGCAGTCCGAAATCAGCCAGTTCAGGCACTGCCCATTCCACAACCGGTTCGGCCGGGTCGAGTGTCGGTGGCACCTTGACCATCTGTAATTCGCCGGGCGGCAGAGAATTTATCAGCTTGTTTAAATCGGCGACCCGCGCTCTTTTTTTCGGGGGGGCGGTGGCTACCGGTACGCCACGGTGAATCTCACGGAAGGCGCGGATGGCGTACCAACTGTGTGGCGGGTTACCGTGGAGGCCTTGTTGTTCTTCGCTGGGTTGCAGGTTGCCGAAACCTTCGATTTGAACCGCTAGGTTGTCGCGGATGACCTCGGAGGGAATCCAGATTTCAACTGGAGTCCAGATAAGGTTTTTGGCTTCGGGATCTGAAGGAGGCAGCTCTTCCATTTTGCCGGCGATTTTACGTGGACCGCGTTTTTCGGTTGTGCCGGAAAGGATGTAGCTCCATCCTTGTACCGGTACCGGCTGTTTTTTCTTATTTTCGGTGAGGGTTGTGAACTCGAAATTCACCTGGGCTTCGGGGTGACGGGCCATCTCAAAGCGCCAGCCAAGCAGTTTGTCGGGGGTAGCGGGGGGCAGGTTGCACTTCACCAGAAACGTGCCAGCTCCGAGCAGAGAGTGAACATGCATTTCAGGTTTTGCGCCGGTTATATTTTTAAAGTTAATAACCGGGTGACTGACAGTATCGAAGGGTTCCCAGCACTCGGGGGAGAGGGGTTGTATCAGGCGGTTATTGATACGTAGGCCTGAGTCCAGGCTTTTTGTTTCCATTGGTTTGAGCGCGGCTCCGGCGGGTATTGAGTGAAAATCAAAGGGCCGCGGTCGTATTTTTTCGGCGGCGATTTTGATTCTGGCCACCATCATAGAGTTGCGGTAGGTCCAGATTCCAAGTGTTCCGTTCTGCAGCGGCTGATCATCGGTGACTTCAAAAACATCCTCGTTGTCATAGATATATTTCAGTCGGTTGCCGATGCGGCGCAGCTGCATGCCATACCAGGCACCGTGAATTTCGCGTCCTTTGGCGACCAATGGCTGGTATCCTTTGCGGGCCAGGCCTTCTCTGGTACGAGGAACCAGATATTTTGTAGTGATATCCATAACCTCGCCGTTGCGCAGCAATCGCGAGTACAGCTGCGAGTGGTCCGGATCCCACCCGGTTGCGATGGCGGTGTAGCCGTCGGCGGTCAGGTTACGTTTGCTCATAACGGTCAGATTCAGGTCGCCTGGGCGGGTGTACCAGCCCATTCGCATGCCGGCGTAAAACTCGATTGAGAAATCACCTTCAAAGATATATTTAGACCACAGAGCTGCAAGGGAGTCGTGGCTTTCGCCGTTCATGTGTGACCAGGTCGGTTCACAGAAAAAGCGATTGACCACCTCCCAGCGACCGCCGTTGATAGTCCAATTGAAAAGAGATTCCGTGAACAGGGTATCGAAGACATTGTCGCGCTGGATGAGGGTGTGTTTGAGGTCTGTCAGCTTCATCTCCTCGATCCGCATGCGGCGTCCATTCGGTAGCTCAGCCAGATGTGTACTGGCGATGAGGGTATCGTCGGTACCTATCCAGATTACATGATCTTCCATGCCGACGGTGAAGACGCGGATTTTTTTCTTGTCATATTCGACTTCAGGTATTTGTTCGGCTTTAACAGAGAAAACCGACTGAGTTGAATTGATGCCGGTATAGAGATGGATGGTTGAATTGGTCACTGCCACACGACAGAGGCCGTTGGATGAATTTTCGGGAACACAGAGGTGCAGAACGGAGTTTTCCACAATCGGCAGGCGCACCTTGACAGCACCGGTTATGTCGCCTTTAAACCAGGTCATGCCATCCTCGAAGATCACCCATTGTCCTTCAGGTGAAGCCCAGTGTCGCATGAAAGGATCGTTGACATAGAGTGGATTTTTTTCGAAACGTTCGCTGAGTACCGGATCAAAAGATGTAACCTGGGGTGCCGTGAAAAAAAGATCATCCGGATTGGAGGCGAAAACACCCTGAATCCCGCCAGGCTGTTGAGCGGGACGTGTAAAGCATACCAAATGTCCGTCGGCATAGCAGCGAAGTTCATGCTTTCGCAGGGCGTCGATGGCCAGGTTAATCCGGTTACTTGTGACGGCGGTGGTGAAGGAATCCAGCGCAAGTGTGTTGGTGGTGTTGACCCATTTCAGAGTATAGACGCGGTTGCTGTCGCTTTGGGTGCAGGTGAAGCTGTAATAGGGGGCATTGTTGCTGACCGCTCCGCAACTCAAACCTAAGGTAAATACGTTTGTGGTCGACACGGCCGTTGTTTCCTGGCGTAGCGGAGCGGAGTTTGCCGTACCGAAAAGCCATCGGTTGGTTTGATTTGTGGGTGGAAAATAGCTCCAGCAGGTGCCGTTCCGCAGCAGTGAGCGCACACTGGCTGTGCCGGGCACTGTCTGAAAGTTCACATCGCCTGGAGTTTCAAAGAGAATGTCGTCATGGGTAGAGACGGAGACATCGTCGAAGCGCGTCACATCTCCTGGCGGCATGTTAGCATAGAGTCCGAAGCGCCCTCCGGGGGGCAGGGGAAAACGTTTGCGGATCACAGGGATGTGGTCGGCCTTGCAGATGATTGTGTCGTCCAGCAGCCGCACTTCGAGCAGTAGCCACTGACCCACAGGCAACTCGCTTTGAACCGACTCAAGATATTCGGGTGCGACCTTTGGGTCGGCTGGTTGTCGCCACAGATCGAGAGCCAGAGTTCCTGACTGCGGATCGGTGCGAGCGGTAAAGGCCATGTAGCCGCCCATCTCCGGTGCCAGAAAAACCAGTCCGTTGGTTCCGCTGTTGTGTTGAACTGCCGCCGAAATTTGATAACGTGAGTGGAACGGCTCGCCAGCCAGCACCACACCGTTGGTTCCGCCGCCCTCGAGAGTATAGAAGTTGGGACTTTTTTCAGGTTTTGGTTGACGTGCCAGAGTATAGCCTCCGGTTCCGCTGACTGAGCCGGTCACTGAGTGAAGCTTCCATACTCCGTTCATTATTTCCCATGCCGGGGGAAAGGCTGAACCGGCAGGAACGAGGAAGTTGTCTTCGAAGGTAAAATTACCAATTTTTTGAGTATAATCATCGATATCGTCGTCGGAGGGGGTCAGTTGTTCCGGATGTTGAATTTCAAGCGTTCCTTTCCACAGCTCTGGCATGCGCACAATCTCATGATCGTTGATATAGGCACTCCAGACGCGTTCGGTGCGTTTGAATTGAAACCATGCCAGGTTGTCTGTTGATACAGCGGGTGAAACGGTTATCAAGCGTTCGCACGCTTCCGGAAAAAACCGTTTGGGAAAAAGCTGGCATGTGGTGACGCCACCACCGCAGCTGATATCAAACCCCGAGTTGCCTTCCGGGTTGAGCACTCTGATTCTGAGTGTTCCGTCCGTCACTACCAGGTTCAATGCGCCGAACTCGTTTAATTCGCTTAATGTGATGCGTTTTGAAAAGGATTCTTCTGCGAAAAGCTGTAAGGTGAGTGACGTCAGAAAAAAAATCAGAGTCAGTGCTCTGAGTGAAGAATTGTACTCTGTCATAAAAAAATTTAATTTCATTTTAAACAAGGATGGCACTCTCGTCCGTAAATTCACGTAATATTGATCGTTAATAATAGCAGATTCTGTGCCGTTTTGCAACCTTGTGCTTACTATGATATGAATGTGAAACCCAATGCCTGATGTGGCAGGCTGTCAGGGGAAAAAAGCTGCAAACAGTCTTACATTTCGCAACAGTTGTAAAGTCGAAGGGATGAACGCGGGGCAGTGGAAGAGATGCGGTGCATTTAATTGTATGCAGTTGTAATCGGGGTGGTTTTGGAAATCGGGAGGTGAAACAGCGCATGCCAGAAGCAGGATATATCCGAATGTCGGAAAGCCGCCTGTCAGGATCACTTGTCCTCTCATATTCCGACTCTTCCTTAGGCACGATTTCAGGTGTGAGTTGCGCAGCAGCGTTGTACATTACGTGCTTCGAGCGAAGCTCTGACAGCTTTCAAGTCGGTTGTGTTTGGTGCCGCGCCGGAAATCACCGCCGCTTCGGCGACAGCATAGGATACCTCGACAAACAGACGTCTGTCGAAGGGTTTGGGGATGATGTAGGCCGGTCCGAAAGCAAGTTGTTCATCCGGATAGATTTTTTTGACATCATCGGGTACATCCTTGCGGGCCATTTCGGCCAGAGCGCGTGAGGCGGCGACTTTCATTTCGGTATTGATTGTTGTAGCGCGGACATCGAGAGCACCTCGGAAAATGAAGGGGAATCCCAGGACGTTGTTGATCTGATTGGGATAATCCGAGCGGCCGGTCGCCATGATATAAGGGCGTTCCTGCATCACTTCTGCAACAACCGCAGGTGAAATTTCAGGATCCGGATTGGACATGGCGAAAACTGCGGGGTAGTCGGCCATGGAAAGGATATCTGCACCTTTAACGCAATCGGCCACCGAGACACCGATAAAGACGTGGGCGTCGCGCAGGGCGTCAGCCAGAGTACAGGCACCCGGTTTGCAGGCATGGCGCCGTTTGTGGTCGTTGAGATCGGTGCGGTCGGTGCTGACAACGCCGCGGCTGTCGCAGAGAATCAAGTCTTTGATACCGGCGGTTCTGCACATGTCGGCGATACGGATACCGGCGGCGCCGGCGCCGTTAATTACCACCCGCAGTTCGGGCAGCTCTCTTTCGGAAAGAATGGCATAATTCATAACGCCAGCCAAGGTTATGACCGCTGTGCCCCACTGGTCGTCATGGAATACGGGGATATCGAGCATCCGGTCGAGGGTGTCTTCAATTTCGAAGCAGGCCGGTGCGGCGATATCTTCAAGGTTGATGCCGCCATACATCGGTGCGATGGCTGCGGTGACTGCAATTACTTTTTCGGCCTCGGTTTTACCTTGATTGCCGCCATCTTTCCGGCAGTGGTTGAGCGGAACCGGCCAGGCGTCAACATCGCCGAAGGCTTTGAAGAGTACCGCTTTGCCCTCCATGACCGGGATGGATGCTGTTGCGCCCAGATCTCCGAGTCCGAGAATGGCGGTTCCGTCGGAGACGACAGCTACCAGGTTGCTTCGGGCGGTATAATCGATGGCAGTGGCCGGGTCGGTGGCGATGGTCTTGACGGCCTGCGCGACACCGGGGGTGTATGCGAGGCAGAGATCGCGTTGGGTTGTCAACGGTTTTGTCAAACAAACGCCGACTTTGCCGTTGACATGAAAGGCCAGAACTTCTTCGCGGGTGATCGGTTTTTCAGACATGATGATGAACTTTCTGTTTGTTCGGATGGGATTTTGCAATTGGGTGCAGATTCTACTAGTTGCGGCTTTGTTTTGTACAGCTCATTTTGTAATGGACTTAGCGAGCTGTTTTTTTTAAGATAAGCTCAAAATTTTTATAAAGGGGCGTTGCGCTGATTCAAGAGGCTGTGATGATCGTGATAGCGGGCAACTTGTTATCAGAGTCTGTGCGATTTATTGAACTGGGGGGAAGATATATGCTGAAACTAATACTGCTGATCATTCCGCTGTCAGCCGTCTCGGTGCAGGGGATTGACTCCATGGTTCTAGAGTACATCTATCCCTCGGGGTGTCGTCGTGGAGAGAGTTGCGAGGTTGTTGTTGGCGGTAACTGGAGCGGCAACAAGGTGGGGATGGGGTTTTCCGGTGTAGGAATCAGTGCGGAGTACGTCTCGCCAGAGTATATCAGTGTGCTTAAAACCGGCAAATCAAAGTCCAAGCGGCTGAAAAAAAAGTATGTTAAACAGGCTCTGCCGGGTCATTCACGCGTGAATTTAAATGTTGATCAGCAGGCTGAGAGCGGGTTTCAGGAGCTTTTTGTTGACTATCGCTATAAGGTCAGTACGCCGCTCAAGTTTGAGGTATCCGATTATATTGAGATTATTGAGCCGTCGACAAATGTGGCGTGTTCTTCGGTGATGAAGCTGACTGAAATGCCGGTTTGTATCAACGGCAGGTCATACAAGGAGATTGCGGACCGCTTTGAGTTCGATGCGGCGAAGGATCAAAGTTTCGTTGCGTACATGAAATCTGAACTGATACCTCCGGGCGGTTTTGTTCCATTGCTTAGGATAGCAGATTCCTCAGGGGTTGTGATGACGAACGCCTTCGAGGTGTATTGTGAGGAATCGGCACCGGTGCTGGTTTTCAAAGTGCCGGCTAGCGGCACCTACTCACTGCTTGTAAGCGGTGACGGCAAACAGAGATGGCGCAGTGCGGTCTATCGCGTAGTTTTCGGGCAGCTGCCTCTGATAACGGGTTTTTCGCCATCCATGGCGGTTCAGGGTGGGAGTGTGAATGTGAGGTTGGAGGGGGTCAATCTCGGAAATGAACGTGTACGGCTTTTTACCGGCGGTAAAGATTCGGCAATGTGTCTGGCAAGTATCACTGGTGACGCCTATATTCTTCCTGATCTGGATTTCAAGCTGGTGGATGAAGAGATTGTGGCTGATACTGAGCCGAACAACACCACGAATGAGGCGCAACTGCTTGCGGTTCCGGTTGTGGTGCGGGGGAAGGTGATACCCGGACGGGATGATTCGGACTTTTACACATTCAAACTGCCCGCCGGAGTTGTGATGTATCTTGATGTTGACGTGCCCTTTTCCTTGGGTTCCGGATTGCCGGATGTCAAGTTGCGTGATACCGGTGGTGAGGTTCTGGAGCCGGTTCAAAATATGCCGTCGGTACTGCGCGGTGTTGTTTCTTCGGCCCCGGTTTCGTACCGTTGTGATGCCGAGGATGGCGGCAGTTATACACTTGAGGTCACTGCCGGTGAAAGAGTTCGCAGTGAAGGGTGTATCTACTCTTTGAGGATAGGTTTGCCCAGACCTGATTTTCATGTTTGGATGACTCCGGCAAGTCTCAACATTCCTATGCACGGGAGTTGTCTGGTCAATCTATATCTTCATCGTGTTCACGGCTTTGATCAGCCGGTCAGTGTTGCGGCAGCTTTTCCGCCGCTTGGAATCCTCAGTGGCGGCGGGGTGGTTGGCGGCGATGAGGTTGAAGGGTTGGTTACGGTCTGGACTGATGGTTATCGCAATCCCCGTAAGCCGTTTCATCAGGAGCTGGCAGCGGTCAGTGTGGTCGGTGGCACTAATGTCAGCAAACCGGTGACACCTGTTCTGCTGCCTGACGGCAAAGGGGGCTCTGCTGCACCGATGTTCGTCAGCAAGCCGCCGGCTCGAGTTGCATACTATCAGCCTGGCATGTGTATCGACATGGGTGGCAAGACCACTTTGGTGTTTGATCAGAAAGAAAACCGAGAGGTGAAACTGTTTTTTAAAAACATCAAGGGCTCAGTCGCCGAAGACTATCGGTATTCAGTGATTGAACCAGCCGGACGACTCAACATCAGGGATGTCAGTGAATCGCCAGCCGACCACATGATTCGTCTTGTCATACAGAACGATAAAAAGCGCGGCTTTAAAGAAGGTGACATCGGTTTTCTTATTATTGGCATGAAACCTGAAGATTCTAAAGAGGATTTGACTGCCGTCAGCCAGGCAGTGCCCTTTAAAGTTGTTGTCCGATAAAAAGGCCAGCGGCTTGAATTTTCATCTGAGTGCAGTAAATCCCGGCTTCCAAATCACAGGAGACTTTGCTAAACTCGGTTTTAAATCAGAGGGAGTCAGCGGTGCCTATGTCAAAGTCTTTTGTCCATCTTCATCTGCACACCAAATACTCACTGCTGGATGGTGCCTGCGACATACAACCTCTGGTTCGGCGCGCCGGAGAACTCGGCATGCCAGCCATTGCCATGACCGATCACGGTGTTATGTATGGGGCGATTGATTTCTACAAAGCCTGCCGAGAAGAGGGAATCAAGCCGATCATCGGCTGTGAGGTTTACATTCTGGCGAGTGCGCATCGATCGAGTCGCGAAAAAAAAGTTCCCTATCACCATTTGGTACTGCTGGCCAAAGACAACGAGGGTTACCATAATTTGGCTCGCATCAACTCAATCGCCAGCCTGGAGGGTTTTTACTATAAACCGCGTATAGACAAGGCAACGCTTCGACTTTATTCAAAGGGTCTGATTGGTCTTTCAGGCTGTCTCAAAGGTGAGGTCAATGTGCATCTGCAGGAGGGTCAGATTGATTCGGCCGAGGCAGTCACTCGTGAGTACATGGACATTTTTGCGCCGGGAGATTTTTATCTGGAGGTTCAGGATCACGGTATTCCTGAACAGAAAATCGTGAATCAGGGGGTGCGTGAATTGTGCAGCCGGCTGGGGGTTAAAGCGGTTGTCACCAACGATGTTCATTACCTGCTGCGGCATCATGCCGAGGCGCATGAAATAATGCTCTGCATTCAGACGCAGACTGTTATGAGCGACCCTAAGCGAATGCGCTACGCCTCGAATGAGTTTTATTTCAAATCACGTGAGGAGCTGGAAGATATCTTTCCAGGGGAGGAACATTTTCTCGACAACACCCTTGAAATCGCCGATAAATGCAATGTGACACTTACCTTCTCGAATGGCAAGGCGGAGAGCCTGCATTTTCCGGTTTTTGAAACACCTGACGGAGTTGACGGTCTGGATTATCTCAAGACTCTGGGCAAGGCAGGACTGAGGAAGCATTACAATCTGGATTATGACAATCCTCGTGATGAAAGGGAGCGTGAACTGGTTAAACGCTTTGATTATGAGGTCGGGGTAATAAAAGAGACCGGCTTCATAAATTACTTTCTGGTGGTGGCGGATTTCATTCGCTGGGCGCGTGAGAATGAAGTTCCGGTGGGTCCCGGACGCGGATCGGGTGCCGGCTCGCTGCTGGCCTATTCTCTGGACATCACGCAACTTGACCCGATCAAGTTCGATCTCATATTTGAACGCTTTTTGAATCCGGAACGTGTTTCACCGCCGGATTTCGATATTGATTTCTGTCAGGCGCGGCGTGACCGGGTGATCGAATATGTGAAGCGCAAATATGGAAGTGATCGCTGTGCTCAGATTGTGACCTACGGCAAACTCGGTGCTAAGACAGTGATACGCGACATCGCGCGGGTGCTTGAGCTACCGCTTGATAAATCCAACGCCTGGGCCAAGATGATCCCTAATGACCCTAAGATAACACTGGCCAAGACCCGTCAGCAGAATCCGGAGTTCGATGCCGCCTGTAAACTCGATCCGGATTTGAACCACATTATGAAATTCGCGACGGTGCTTGAGGGGCTTTTCCGCAACGCCGGTGTGCATGCGGCCGGCGTTGTGATCGGTGACCGTCCGCTCATCGATCTTATTCCGCTGGGTCGCGACAAGGATGGACAGCCGGTCACCCAGTATGCCAAGGAGCCGATTGAAGAGGTGGGGTTGCTGAAGATGGACTTTCTGGGTCTGAAAACTCTGACTGTTCTGAAAGAGGCTGTCGATCTAGTGGAGCTTCAGTACGGCATAAAGATAGATCTCGACACGATACCTCTGGATGATCCTAAAACATTTGAGCTTTTTCAACGTGCTGACACCGTTGGTGTTTTTCAGCTGGAATCCGCCGGAATGCAGCGTGTTCTTAAAGATTTGAAACCCGGTTGCATCGAGGAGATTATCGCTATTTTGGCATTGTACCGTCCTGGTCCGATGGACAACATCCCCACCTTTGTTCGATGTAAGAAGGGTTTGGAAAAGGTGCGCTATGATCATCCCCTGCTTGAGCCGATCCTCAAAGAGACCTATGGCATCATGGTGTATCAGGAGCAGGTGCAGCGTGCGGCGCAGGTGCTGGCGGGATATACCCTCGGGCGTGCGGACATCCTGCGCAGAGCGATGGGAAAAAAGAAGGGCGAGGTGATGGTTAGGGAGCGCGCACAGTTTGTTGAGGGGTGCCGGAATCACATCGGACTGAGCGCAGAGAAGGCCGGGCAGATATTTGACAATATAGAGAAGTTCGCCGGTTACGGGTTCAACAAAGCGCACGCCGCCGCCTACGGCGTGGTGACCTACCAGACCGCCTACATGAAGGCGCATTATCCTGCTGAATTCATTTGTGCTCAGATATCTTCGGAGATCGGCAATTTTGACAAGCTGCCCGGGCTGGTCGGCGAAGCCAATGAGATGGGCTTCACCGTTCTGACACCCTGTGTGAACAAGGGGCGTGAGCGTTTTGTGCCGGAAGGCGAGAGGTGCGTTCGTTATGGCCTGGGTGGTATCAAGGGAGTCGGTTCCGGTGCGGCGGAATCGATTGTACGTGAACGAGATGCTAAGGGAGAGTTCGCCAGCTTGGCTGATTTCTGCGAAAGGGTTGATTCCGCTGCCGCCAACAAGCGTGTTCTTGAGGCACTGGTTAAAAGCGGGGCCATGGATTGTTTCGGAATGCACAGGGCGCGTCTGCTTGATTCGATAGAATTCGCTCTTCAGCGTGCAGCGGCCAATGCCCGTGAACGGGCCAGCGGCCAGATCAGTCTGTTTGAGATGCTCGACGATGCCGGTGCCGCGGGCTCAGCGAATCCGGCTGAGCTGCCGGACAGAGTGGCACCCATGAGTGAAAAGGAGATGCTCAGAAATGAGAAGGAGCTGCTGGGGGTTTATATAAGCGGTCATCCGATGCGGCGTTATCAGCAGTTGATGTATGCGGTGCAGACTCGCTCGATACGTGCTCTGGCAAAGTGTCCGGATGGCTTTGATGTGCGTGTGGCTGGAATGGCTACGGCTGTGACACGGCGAATTTCAAAGAGCAAGGGTGAGCCCTGGGCAACAGTCATGCTTGACGACGGCGATGTCTCGACCGAGGTGCTGGTTTTTTCACGGACCTATGCGAAATATGCCGAGTTTTGTCAGGAGGATACTCCGCTGCTGATCTGTGGCAGGGTTGATAAACGCGACCGTATGGGTGGTGGCGGCGGCGGCGAAGCTGCCGAAGGTGAAGAGCAGACAGAGCAGATACCCAAGCTGATCGCACAGGAGGTTTATCCGCTATATGAGGCACTGCGTCTTTTCGGTTCCACGGTTATCGGTGCTGTGCGTACAAACGATGAAAGCTTTAAACACAAACTGATCGGTCTGAGAGATCTGGCATTGAAATATCCCGGAAAACTTCCGTTGCGCACCTGTCTGATATATCCTGGTGGACGCAAGGTGCTGCTCGGGGGTGATGAGAATCTGGCTGTGGACCCTTCAACGGATATGATTCGTGAGCTTTCCGAGCTGCTGGGACCCAAGCTCTTTAAAGTCCGTTGCCGGCGTGAGGCATATATCGAGTATCATCGCC
Source organism: Kiritimatiellia bacterium (assembly GCA_018399555.1). Taxonomy (GTDB): domain Bacteria; phylum Verrucomicrobiota; class Kiritimatiellia; order RFP12; family UBA1067; genus M55B167. Next base: position 21,257 of record JAGYOL010000003.1, read on the forward strand.
CACGCTGGAATGGAGGGGGATGATTATTTGCGTCGGAGGTGTTGCCGCTGCTTGAAGGCAAAGCGAGAAGGGCCGTAACCCGATAATCAGGTGACACTGACTACGGTGGCGTTACGCTTCTTCAATCAACTGCCGGAAACGGCTGAACAGATAGCGGGAATCATGCGGACCAGGAGCGGCCTCAGGATGGTACTGTACCGAGAATGCCGGTTCGGTGCGGTGGCGCATGCCTTCGACGGTGTTATCGTTCAGGTTTATGTGGGTGACTTCAGCGACTGATTGATCCAGTGAATCCATATCAACCATAAAGTTGTGATTCTGAGAGGTGATTTCAACCTTGCCGGTAGACAGTTCCTTGACTGGATGGTTGCAGCCGTGGTGCCCGAACTTGAGACGGCAGGTGCGTCCGCCGAGTGCCCAGCCGAGCAGCTGATGTCCCAAGCAGATGCCCATCAACGGAACCCGTCCGATCAGAGATATGATGTTATCAATGGCATACCGCAGGGCGGCCGGATCTGCCGGCCCGTTGGAGAGAAAGACACCGGCCGGTTGCATGGACAGCACCTCGGAAACGGGTGTTTTGGCCGGTACCACCGTCAACCGCATACCCTGCTGGCGCAATCGGCGCAGAATGTTGAATTTTATGCCGTAATCATAAACCACAACTGGAATATCAGCCGCCGGCAGATCACCTTCCAACAGGCCCCAGGAAGAGGACATGGCGTCGTCCGGATCAAAAAGATAGGGTTTTTCAGTGGTTACACGCGCTGCGTAGTCCTGTCCGTCAAGGCCCTCCCATGCGCGGGCTTTTTCGACGCCCTGTTCGTGGCTGAGTTCACCCGAGGTGCAGATAAAGCCGCGCAGTGTGCCGCTGTTGCGTAATCTGATTGTCAGTGCGCGGGTGTCGATACCCGCCAGTGCCGGTACACCGGCCTGTTGCAGTGCGGTGCGCAGAGATTTTTCTGATCTCCAGTTGCTGGGCCCATTGTAATTATGCACAATCAGCCCTTCAGCACGCAGCATCACCGATTCGTGGTCATCCGAGTTGAAACCGGTATTGCCGATTTCGGGGGCGGTCAGAGTCACAATCTGTCCTGCGTATGAGGGGTCGGTCAGGATTTCCTCATAGCCCGGCGTGCCGGTATTGAATACCACTTCGCCGAGGCGGTCGCACGGAGCGCCAAAGGACCAGGCCGGATATACCGTGCCGTCGGCCAGTGCCAGAAAAGCCTTTTTTTCGCGTTGCGCGTTCCAGTCGTACATAATAAATCCGCCCGGGGTAGGTCACAGAGCTCAGCGATAGCGCATTGCCAGCTGTGATCGGTTTGTTTATCTTTGAAAAACTTCGCATATTATCTCAAAAACAGATGCAAAAAACAAGATGGCATTTCAAGTTGCCGTTTTTTAATAGTGACAGTCATTATTTAATGGACAGGTGGGGAGGTTTGGTGTATAAGGAGATTGTTTTTTGGGAGAATGGAGGTGAATATGAGACTGAACAGGATCAAGCTGGAGGAGGCGGCGACATATCATGTGATGAGCCGGGTGATTGAGCATCGGTTCATCTTTGGGGATGTCGAAAAGAGCTATCTACATAATCTGATGCGGCGCTTGGAGGAGTTTACCGGCTGCGAGGTAAGGACTTACGCATTTATGGACAACCATTTTCATATTCTGCTGCATGTGCCGGTGAAGCGTGAGCTCTCCGATGATGAGGTGAAGCGTAGAGCTAAAATTCTTTATGGCAAGAAGAAGTATGCGCTCATGGAGCGCGATTGGGAGATGTGGATTGAAAGGGGATGCGAGAATAAAGTGAAGGCGCAGTTGGATGCCCTGCGCGCCCGGATGTATGATGTGTCGGAGTTCATGAAAACGTTTAAGCAACGCTTTTCGATCTACTATAACGCGAATCACGACCGGCGGGGGGCGGGCACGCTCTGGCATGACCGCTTCAAAAGCGTGTTGGTGGAGGAGAGCGAGAGCGCGCAGGTGACAGTGGCGGCGTATATCGACCTTAATCCGGTGCGGGCGGGGGTGGTGGAGGATCCGAGAGAGTATCGCTGGTCGGGCTACGGTGAGGCGGTTGGACGAGGCGGGCGATCACTGAATGGAATATGCAAGTTGTTTCGCGGTATGGATTTAAATAAGAACAAGGTGCTGGCACAATATCGCAAGACGTTGTACTATGAGGGAGTGAGAAAGCTCAATGAGTTCACGGGAGCGGTGTCGAAGCCGGGATTTGCGCGAGCAGTGACGGATAAGGTGCTGGATGAGAGCGGAGAGCTCTCCGTTCCTCAGCTTCTGCGTTGCCGCGCACGCTATCTGACCGATGGTGTGATCATCGGCGGAAAAGATTATGTCGATAGAATGCTCAACGAGCATGGTCAGTTCAGCGCATTAAGGAAAAAGCGCGGGGCGCGGCGGATGCAGAGCGGATCATGCGAGTGGGGCGGACTCTGCATGGCGGGGGAGCTGCGTTCAAGTTGAGGCAAAGAAGCATAGGCAAATGGGAATTGTTTTGCTTTGATCTATTGGTGGGCAATCGACAGCCGCGATATAACGTTTCCATGGGAAAAAATGCAGATTTTTTACGGATAAATATCATTTACCGGTGATTCAGCGACGCGACAGCCATCAATTTCGTTGACTGCCGCGTTTGTCGAGATTGCCGACCTATCAAATTCTGAAGTATATGGTGTCAACATACCCTGGTTTACCGCAATATAAGTTACTTTGGATGCTTGTTGTGCTGCAGCCGCTTTATGCACAATACGTTTAACAAACAACAAATTTTCGCTCAAAGCCAATGTTGCAGTAATGGATTTTTTATAGAGATTGTCTATGTTGTCATCATCGATAAATGTACCTGAGCCTCCACATTCCGGGCATGTAATTGTTATACTGCCTGAGCCTCCACATTTCGGGCATTTCTTGCGGATTTTTTTGGGAGGCAACGGAGTGAGTTTTTTTGTGCGATGATAATGGGCTGTGCCGATAAGATTATTTTGCAAAGGAGCCGGATTTTCAGGAATTGTTTGCAGAATTTCACCACTACCTTTGCACATGTTGCAACGGCTACTGATTTTGCCTTTAGTTTTACACATTCGGCACTCTTTTACAATTGTGTTGAGTGCTGGCAACACAGGGTGGTTTGGGCTGGGCGTATCGACCTTTGGACAAATCCAAAGATGTTTCTAATGGAACATCTCTTTTTTTCAGTTTTAATTCCATATGACCAGCATCTCATAGGGGGTGTAAAAAACAATTTCTACTCTACTACTCTACTCTAATTGAATGCAAGCACTTATTATGCGAGGGGGGAGCAAATGTCAACTCCTTAATTTCGCTGCAAAGACCGTGTTGCGCGGCTGGCGCACGTTGATCAAGCCCTGTGCCCATAATGCTGCCTGAATCAGTTTTGTCCGCAGAGATCGATACAGTTGGCGATATACAGAAACAAAGGTGTTCCGCAGCTTGGGTGAAAATCCGCCAAACACCTGTCAGGTTTTGTCATTGTTTACATTATTCATCGTCCGCTGGAGTGTTTCAGCGGTTCTTCTGCGAGGCCTGCCAGGCAGTCATGCCGCCGATCAGGCTGAAGACTTTCGGATAACCCGCTGACTCCAGGATGCTGCCAGCGATATTGCTGCGGTAACCGGAAGCGCAGACTATGGTGATGTGACGGTTTTTGTCCAGTTCGAAATCACCCGCGATGATTTTGCCGATCGGGATATGCATCGCATTTTCGATATGCCCGGATTCCCATTCCTCCTCGGAGCGCACATCCACAACCAGATGATCGGGGTATTTTTCAAACACGTACTTCAGGCTGTCTGGTGTGAGCTGAGGCAGATGATCCAGCGGTTTTGCCTGTGCTGCCCAGCTGCTGATGCCGTCGCCGAGATAACCGATCAAACGATCATAGCCGGCTCGGCGGTAGATATATGCCGCCTCCTCCGCTCTGGCGGGTGTATCCGCCACGATAATGAGATCGGTGTCGGCTGACACCACCATCCCCAGCCAGTTCACCGATGAAGGCGTCAAACCGATATTTACGGAACCATGGATATGTGCCGCGCCGAAAGCACTCGGGACACGTGTGTCGACAATTTTTGTTCCCCGATTCAGGGCATCCTCCACCTGCTGCACATTCAGAAGATTGAAGGGCGCGGCATCGGCTAATGGTGCCGGCCCGTGACGGTTTTTGTCGACAATTACCGCGAAGTTATCCGGCCTGACCTGAAAGCCCGAGCTCATAATGTCGTGGAACTTTTCGTAGGGCATGTTGTTCAGCAACGGATTGTTGCGGCGTTCAAAACCCAGGGTGGTCACGGGTTTGGGGCTCATGCCGCGTCCGCATAGCGAGCCTTCACCATGGGCGGGATAAACCTCTGTCCAGTCGGGGAAACGGGACAGCTTCACGTACAGGCTGTCATACAGGTTTTTGACCTGCGCCTCCAATAAATCTGATCCGGCCAGATCCGGGCGGCCAATGTCGCCGACAAACAGAAGATCGCCAGTGAGCAATGCAAAAATGTCTTCAGAACGGCTGTGATCAGTCACCGCGAAACTCACCGAATTCGGTGTATGGCCGAAGGTTTCTATAACCTCCAGCTCCGCGGTTCCGAACCGGAAACGGTTGCCCTCTTGCATATCCTGATGCGGATATCCGGCCTCGACACCGGGGTGCACATATATTGTTGCGCCAGTACGTGCCGCCAGCTCGTTGCTGCCAGTGATGTGATCGGCATGCAGGTGAGTGTCGAAGATATGGGTAATGCGCACGCCATTCTGTTGCGCTGCCTGCAGATAACGATCGACATGCCGCTCGGGGTCGACAACGCAGGCCGTACCCTCGGCCGGACAGCCGAGCAGATAGGAAAAACACCCCAGACCATCTACTTTGAATTGTTGAAACAGCATTTTCTCCTCTTGAATTATAGTAATCTCTCCTTCAGGCGACACAGACCCGCAATAAGTCCAACCCGAAAAATATTTATCAGATCGACATAAGTTTGCCAGATCAAGTTGGTGATGTCAAGTTAGACTCCGAATTGGCAAGGCAGGTTGCTAGGTTAAAGCTGTTTCAGTCTGCATTCGGTACTTGCAGTTTTGCGTCAATCAGCTATCATTTGTCCTGATATCGACGTTTTCCGTGATTATGTCAGAGTAAGAGATGATTTATGCAAAAGATTGACTGGGAAAATCTAGGGTTCAGTTATCGGGACACCAACTGCCACATCCGTCACAGTTGGCGTAATGGTGTATGGGACGACGGTGAGCTCTGTGCCAGTCCCTATTTGAATATGCATGTGGCGGCCGGATGTCTGCATTATGGGCAGGCGGCCTTCGAGGGGCTCAAGGCTTTTTGCTGTAAGGACGGCAAGGTAAGGATATTCAGACCGCTGGACAACATTCGCCGCATGGCGATGACTGCAAGGCGCATCTGTATGCCTGAGGTGCCGGAAGAGCTTTATATCAAGGCACTCGAGCGGGTGATCAGAGCCAACCGGGCGTTCATACCTCCTTATGGAACAGGCGGTTCGCTTTATATCAGACCGTTGCTGATCGGTTCGGGTGTTCAGATCGGCATAGCACCTGCTGGCGAATACACATTCCTGATTCTGGTAGTGCCTGTGGGGGCCTACTACAAGGGTGGACTGCATCCGGTTAAAGCGGTTATCTATGATGACTTTGACCGGGCAGCACCGTTGGGAGTGGGCGGCATCAAGGTTGCTGGAAATTATGCTGCCAGCCTTTTTGCGCATGAAAAGGCCAAAATGGAGGGGTTTGCCGTTGAGCTTTATCTGGATGCCAAAACGCATACCTTTGTTGAAGAGTTTGCCACATCGAATTTTGTGGGCATCACTGCGGATGGTGCTTATGTTACGCCTGAATCGACATCGATTCTGCCGAGTATCACCAATCTGACTCTGATGGAACTGGCTCGGGAACAGGGGCTGGACGTTCAGGCCAGGTCAGTCAGATTTGACGAACTCGAGAATTTCAGCGAGATCGGTGCCTGTGGCACGGCGGTTGTTCTGACGCCTGTATGCAGCATCACACGTGGCGAGCGCGTGATTCGCATCGGGCCTGAGCAGGGGTGCGGAGCGGTCTTTCAGAGTTTATATGAGCGCGTTCAGGCAATTCAGTATAGTGAGGCACCTGATCGTTATGGCTGGTGTCATGTGGTTGAGATGGACGACTGAATGTGCCGGAGAAACGGGTGTGAATGTTTGTTATCCGGTGGTGTTGAAAATTAAGAACCGCCACCGGCGACAGATGCGGAGTGATGTTTGAGTCCGGATAAAGATAGTAAAAAAGGCGATCCCTCCACAGAGCGGATAGCTGCGGATGAAGAGCTGCGGAAGACACGGGTTGTTCTGCATGATGAGGCCGATGGTTTTGATGATCCGCCTCAGGAGCGGCTGTTCGATCAATATACGATCTACAGTAAGATCGGCAGCGGTGGTATGGGTGTTGTATATCTGGCGCGCGACAGGCGGTTGGGACGTTTTGTGGCGATCAAGCGACTCAATCACAAGGCGCAGAGCATCAGATCGCTGCGGCAGCGGTTTCTGCATGAAGCCCGGGCAGTAGCGGCGTTGAGTCATGTGCACATCATCCACATCTATGCTCTCGGTGAGGATGACGACGGGCCCTTTATTGTTATGGAATATATTGCCGGACCTGAAAGTGGAGGCGGCGATTCCAGTACACAGACCGGTGGATTGGTGCAACCGGACAAGCCGCTGACACTCGAGCAGTATATTCGGGATCAGGGGCAGCTCTCGGTCGAGAATGCGATTGAGCTGATCATCAAAGTCTCACGGGCGGTTGCTTATGCCCATTCCAGCGGTGTGATCCATCGTGACCTCAAACCCAGCAACATCCTGCTTGATAAAAGCATGGAGCCTAAGATTGTTGATTTCGGGCTGGCTCGTCTGATGCGCATAGATGAGCCCAAAATAACCGTCCCGGGAGAGAAGCTGCTTTCTATCGGATACGGGGCACCTGAGCAGGAGCAGGACGCCTCGCTCTCGGATGAGCGGGCTGATGTTTACGGTCTGGGTGCGCTGCTTTATTTTGTTATTACCGGACAGAACCCGCGCTATTTTCGCGAACAGGATTTGCCAGCGGGTGTACGTGAGGTTGTGGTTAAAGCTACCGCCAACGATCGTGAAGACCGCTGGGCCGGCGCACAGCAGTTAGCCGATGAGCTACAGAAGATCGCAAGTCGTACACGGGTTGAGACCCCCACTGTCAAAACAACCTGGCGCTGCAAGTGGTGTGATGCAGTTAACCCGATGAGCATAAAGTATTGTGCCGAGTGCGGCTGGGACGGCTCCGAAAAGTGTCCGGAGTGCGGCATGGACACCTTCTTCGGGGTTCAGTACTGCAACAACTGCGGTGCTGACGCACGCGCTTACGAATCGGTGATTACCCTTGTCAAAAAGATGCGCGCTCACATAGAATCTCACCGTTTTGAAAATGTGCTCTCTTTCGCCGGAAGAACCCACGGATTCGAGCCTGCCGGACCTTCGGGACGTGAGCTTCTCAAAGAGATATCCGATCTGAGATTGCAGGCTAACAAAGCTATTCAGAAACGGCAACAGCTCAAAGAGCAGGTTCCGATTGAGATGCGTGCGGAGAACTATGAGCGGGCACGGCGCTTTATCGAGCAGTACCGGGAGATTTCCGAAGATAAGCTGGCCTTTGAAGGTAGCTATATTAAGATTCCTGATTTGATTCTGGAACGGGACATAACCAGGCTGCGCAAATCGATACAATCCCGCGAGTGGGATATGGCCTCACGCATCTGTGACGAGCTGGAAAGTTCGGTCGGTACACAGCACCCGGCTGTGGTTAAAATCAAGAGGCGGCTTTATCTGCACTACCGACTGGCGGATCTGCGTTTCGGCCTGGTGCTGACCTTCATAATCAGTGCGGTTTATCTGCTCAGTATGCCGATAGTGCTGAACTTCAGTGAAAACGGATTGGGAAACATTTCCAGAGCATTTTACTCGGCGGCTCACTGGGGCTATCAGCATAGCTTTCTGAATGCGCCGCTGCGCGACTACGCCGCTTTATGGCTGGGCGACCGGAGCATTGATGAGTGTTTCGCCCAGAGCGAAGTGAGAGATGAAGAGCAGCTCTTGACTGAACGTCCGCACGATCTGATGCTGAAGAAGAGCGAGTATCTGGACAAACTAGCTGAAATCTACGATCAGCAGCGTGATTTTCTGCAGAAGTGGCCGATGGAATACAAACGCGAGCTGGAGGCTCTGCTGGAGCGGTCACAACGCGATGGCGACTATCATAGCTGGAACATCGTGAATCAGGAGCTGAAACGTTTTGAAAGTGAAGGCGGCGTGACCGAAGCGGATATCCAGGAGCCGATCGGACTGGCACTGCTGCTTACCAAATATCGCAGCATTCTTGCGGATCACAAATGGCGTCACAGCCGCGCACTGGTCAAAGAAACCAAGCTTTATCTCAATGCGTTGCGGGATATGCAGACAAAATACCTGCAGGAGGGACAGATTGTGTTTGCTTCGGCAATCAACGAAGAGATTCTGAAGGTTTCCGAATCATCAAAATTTGTCGAGGCGCAAAGTGTGGTGGATAATAAAGACTCGGTGCGTCTGAGTGACACCAAGTTTACGCCGGACGCTCTACTGCCTTCGACAGCGGGGAGCAAGGTTGCCGAGGTCGCCAAATTGCGAGCGGAATTCGAGGCTGCGCTTGAGCAGGTTTCTTCCAATCACACCGCACGGATCAGTGTCTGGCCGGAAGAGTATCTTGCCGCGCTTAAAAAGCTGCGTGCCGAGTATCAGAGAGCCGGTGACTATGACGGCTGGGAGGATGTCACAACCGAAATAGAGCGTTTTCAGGTTGATCTTGATATCGCACCTGAAAATCTGCTGGTTTACCAGAACAAGCTGATGCAGGTGCAGAACGATTTCCGCCTTAAAAAGGATAAATACAAGAGTGATTACGCCGCGAATGTAGTTCGTACCGCTGAAGACTATCTGAATAAACTGCAGGAGATCATGCGGCGGCTCACAGTTGCCGGCAGGATGGATGCGGCGGCTGAGGTCAACACCGAAATCAGGCGTGTTAGAGCTTTGACCGATTATATCGAGGCTGTCAACATCCTGATGATGCAGGGACCGCCGGTACCGGAACAGGAAACACCGTCGGTAAACAGTGCACAGACCAAGCCGGCGAGTGGAAATAAAGTTGAACAAACACCTGAGCAGGCGGATAAAGCTGCGAAAGGGCCTTAACCGGCAATGCGGCGTTGGTTCTGCTTGACTTGACAGGTCTCATTTTGGAAACTTGAATTTAATTGTGGAGATAAACTATGTTTGATTTTCTGTGCGAGGTAATAGAGCATGACGAAGTTTCAAAAGAGTATTGTCTGCTGAAGCTGTTTGCCGGTGAAATTGCGCACACTGCGCGTCCCGGTCAGTTTGTTCATTTGCGCATTCCGGGATTGGAGCAGGGGTCTTTGCGGCGTCCGTTCAGCATCTTCAATACCGACAAGGGGCTTTTGTGGATTCTGTACAAAAGTGTGGGGCGCGGTACCGAGGTGATGAAAAAACTTGAACCCGGTGAGGAGGTCAAGGTGATCGGCCCTCTGGGTAACGGCTTTCCTCTGCAGCGTGAGGTTGAATCGATTCTGGTTGCAGGCGGCTATGGGGTCGCACCGCTCTATTTTCTCGCTACCAGGCTTAAACGCAAAGGTGTTCTGGTGGTCGGGGGTCGCAGTGCCGACGACATTCTGGTAACAGATATGTTCGTCGGGATGGGCTGGCGCGTAGTGGTCGCGACTGTTGACGGCTCATCCGGTGTCAAGGGATTGGTGACCGATCCATTGCTTGATGAACTCAAGCGTGTTGAAGCCACCGGCGGTGGCTGTGAACTTTTCGTCTGCGGACCTGACGGCATGCTTAGAGCGGTTGGCGAGTTGGCGCGGCAGTATGGCTGCAAGGCCTGGCTGTCGCTGGACAAACATATGGTCTGCGGCGTGGGTGCCTGTCTGGCTTGTGTGCAGAAACTGCGGCGGAGCGATGGTTCAACCTGGGTGGGGCGCGTCTGCAGCGACGGACCGATCTTTGAAGCGGGTGAGATAGTCTGGTAGGTTTTTACTATGAGCTTAATTGAGATGAGCGTTAATCTGGGTGGGGTGCGGATGAAAAATCCGGTCACTGTCGCTTCAGGTACTTTCGGTTACGGACAGGAGTACGCGGATCTGGTTGATATAACCCGCCTGGGTGCTGTGACTGTCAAAGGGGTGCGCAACCGTCCGTGGGAGGGTAACGATCTGCCGCGTCATGTTGAGGTACCGGGCGGGATGGTCAATGCTATCGGATTGCAGGGGCCGGGTGTCGATGGATTCATTACCCAGTATATGCCTTTTCTGAGAGAAAAAGGGGTGCCGGTGATCGTTAATATCTGGGGTACGGATATTGAAGAGTATTGTGAAGTCGCACGCAAGTTAAGCGATGTGCCGGGAGTTGCCGGTTTGGAGTTGAATATTTCATGTCCTAATGTCAAAGAGGGCGGTAATGCCTTCGGTACCGATCCGCAAGTGGTAGCTGAACTGGTCGGCGCAGTGCGAGCTGTAACCGTGCTGCCGCTGATTCCTAAACTGGCACCGAATGTTCCTGACATTAGAGTCTTTGTGCGTGCAGCTCAGGATGCCGGTGCCGACGCAATCTCGCTGATCAACACCATCCCTGCGATGGTGATAGATATTGAAACGCGCAAGCCGGTGCTTTCCAACAGGGTCGGCGGCCTCTCTGGAGCCGCAGTGCATCCGGTGGCTGTCAAGCTGGTCTGGGAGGCGTCGCAGGTTGCCAAGGTGCCGCTGCTGGCGATGGGCGGCATCAGTACGGCAGGTGACGCGATTGAATTCATGATTGCGGGCGCGACCGCTGTGGCTGTAGGCACAGCTAATTTTATTGATCCTTCCACTCCGCTCAGAGTGATCGCCGGCATCCGGGAGTACCTCGAAAGACATGGAATGCACGCGGTCGGGGAACTGACCGGTTCGCTGGTTTGATCGTCCCGCTGACGGAACAAATTTAAAGATTCGGTAAGTGGCAAACCAGGTCACCAAGTCACCCGGTCACCGGTCATCTGGTCAGAGAGTGAAATGCGCGAATGGACGAATGTGGGGAAATGGAATGACAACGGAATTGATAAAATCGCTACCTAAGAGTGAATTGCACTCTCATCTTGACGGTTCAGTACGGGTTGCGACCTTGATTGACCTTGCGCGGCAGAGTGGTGTTGAGTTGCCCTCTTATGAGGTCGAAGGACTGCGTGAACTTGTTTTTAAACAGGATTATAGTTCGCTGGCCGAATATCTGAAGGGCTTTGATTACACCTGCCGTGCGTTGCGTTCTTTTGAGGCGATTGAACGGGTGGCCTGTGAAATGGTGGAAGATGCGCTCGGCGACGGTGTCCGTTATCTGGAGGTGCGTTTTGCGCCACAGCTTCTGGTGCGCACTGGCGAGGAGAGTGTACGGGCACTGGTGGCGGTCGACCAGGGCTTGAAAAGGGCTGCTTCCGAATTCAATCGCGGTGCTGCGGTCAGGGAGAATCGTGATATACCCTTTGAATACGGGATCATCTGCTGCGCGATGCGGAACTTTCATCATGGCATGAGCGGTTACTTTGACAATCTGCTGGATGTGCTTTCAGAGAGCAGTCGCAAAGATGTGATTGTGATTGCTTCCAAAGAGGCTGTGCGCTGTGCCATCAGGGCGCGTGATGACCACGGGGTGCCGGTTGTGGCCTTTGATCTGGCCGGCGAAGAGTCCGGTTATCCCTCCGGTCACCATTTTGCAGCCTATGATGAGGCCCACCGTAATTTTATGTGCAAGACCGTGCATGCCGGAGAAGCTTACGGCCCGGAATCGATCTATGAAGCGATCACCCGCTGTCACGCGGAACGGATCGGCCACGGAACCTCAATGTTTCAAGCGCAGCGGGTGCAGAACCCAAGCGTTACCGATAAAGAGGGGTACATCGACGCAATCGCCAACTACATCGCTGCGCGTCGCATTACTGTTGAAGTCTGTCCTACAAGTAATCTTCAGACCATTCCGGAATTGGGAGGCGATCTGACCCTTCATCCGGTGCGTCGCATGATTGATTACGGCATGGCGGTGGCGGTTTGCACCGACAACACGCTGGTGTCTCACACCACCTTGACGCATGAGCTGGCATTGGTGGCGGAGGCCTGTTCCCTGGACGGCGCACGCTTTAAGCAGCTGGTGCTGGCTGGCTTCAAGGGGGCTTTTTATTATGGCAGTTATGCGGCTAAACGAAAATTTGTAAAAAGGGCTGCGGATAGAATAGATGCGATTTTTAACAGTTGAACAGATGCGCGCCGCCGATGCGGCAGCTGTGAATGAATGCGGCATACCGGAACAGATGCTGATGAATCGCGCCGGCAGTGCCGTCGCACGTGCCGTTGCACAACTGGCGCGCCGGCGCGGCTGCCGACGTATCCTGTTGTTGGCTGGCCACGGCAACAATGGCGGCGACACCTGCGTAGCAGCACGCTGTCTGCATCGGCATGGTTTTTCCGTGCATCTCATCATGACCTGCGAACCCTCCTCTTTGCGCGGCGCCGCCCGAATGGCATGGGAGGCGATCAAGACCGCACAGGTCGCAAACGAGGTGGTTGCGACAGAGCGGGATTGGCGAGAGAATCCGGATTTGATTTCGGCAACTTTGCTGATCGACGGCATTGTAGTGGACGGCATTCTGGGCACAGGTTGCCGGGGGGCACCGCACGGCGTCGCGGCGGAAGCGGTCAGATGGATCAACGCTATGCGTTCCCGGGCTCTGGTAGTTTCGGTCGATCTTCCCTCAGGTATGAATGGCGACAGCGGTCTGGCGGCTGGTGATGTGGTCAGAGCTGACTTGACCGTAACCTTTGCGGCACCCAAATCCGGTTTCGCCTCTCAGGCGGCAATGCCCCTGCTGGGCCATCTGCTGGTGGCGGATATCGGCATACCCGAGGAAATTACAGAGCGTGGTGATGAGAGCGTTGATATGCGGCTTATAACTCAACCCGAAATCACAAGCAACTGGCCGGTGCGCGATTGGGCAGGGCACAAAGGAAGCTATGGACATCTCTGTGTGATCGGAGGTGCTTCGCCCTATCCGAATGCGCCGGTGTTGAGTTGCGCTGCGGCACTGCGTTGCGGCACCGGACTGGTTTCTCTGCGCAGTTGCTCAGAGTTGGCGCATTGCGCCCTTGCGCTTATCCCGGAGGTGATCGCCGAACCGCTCCAGCTGGAGTCGCTAGCCGTTGTCGATGAGAAGTGCTGCCAGCAGCTTGTGCCGTTGAACGGCTGTGACGTCGCGGTTGCCGGTCCGGGTCTGGGGCGCTCGGAGGGAGCCGCCGCGCTGGTTCGTTATCTTCTACGCAGCTTTAATGGTTGGCTGGTGCTGGACGCCGACGCGCTCAATTTGTTAGCGGAATTTGACAATGATCATCGCGAGTTGCGTGCATTCGGCAGAGTTGTGCTGACACCCCATCCCGGCGAGGCGGCTCGCCTGCTGCGTTGCACAGTTGCCGATGTGCAGAGCGATCGCTGCGAAGCAGTCCGGCAGCTTGCCCAACGCTTCAATGCCGTCGCGGTTTTAAAGGGTGCCGGAACTCTGGTGAGTGACGGCAGCTCCCGTCCGTTGATCAATCTTACCGGTAATCCCGGTATGGCTTCGGGCGGAACCGGCGACGTGCTGACCGGTGTAATCGGCGCTTTGCTGGCGCAGGGTTTCGAAGGAGTTCAGGCTGTCGCCACAGCTGTCTGGCTGCATGGTACCGCAGGTGATCTGGCTGCGCTGAGCGGATCGCAGTGCGCACTGACTGCCTGGGAGCTGGTCAGGCTGCTACCGTCGGTGCTGCGACAGGTTGAGCGCTGAAAAGATGCGGCACAGAGCGAAGCTGAGAATAAAGAGGATTCTCACACAGTTTTTTCTTGTTTACCTTATGTAATAACATGTTTATTCCGGTTCTGAGAGCAGCTCCGGCGAGGAGGATTTATGGCGTTGTACAGCATGACCGGTTTCGGCAGAGCCGAGATGAGTGCTAAGAATGGATATCGGATTTCCGTTGAGTTAAGCACGGTCAACCGCAAGCAGTTTGACTGCAACGTAGCGTTGCCCCGCGAACTGGCGGGGTTTGATGCCAAGGTGCAGAGCTGTGTCGGCAGTTACATCAAACGCGGTTTTGTCAAGGGTGCAATCAATATTGAGCGGCTGGGTGGCAACGAGCAGGAAATTGACAGCACCGGTATCGAGAAACAGGTTGAATTCTTACGCAAACTGGCCGCCAAGCTGGAGCTTGAAGATGATTTGCGTGCAACAGCGCTGTTGCGTCTGCCCGAAATTTTCAGACAATGTTCGGCACTTGTCAATCTCGATGAGTTGTGGCCGCAGGTTGAGACAACCTTGAACCGGGCTCTGCGTAAACTCAAAACGATGCGCCGGGCAGAGGGACGCGCTTTGGAGAAGGATCTGCGTTGCCGTTTTAAAGCGTTGCGTGCCATTGCCCGGAAGATTGGTAAAATCGCGCCTGCAGTTCCGGTGCATTATAAAAAGATTTTGCAGACGCGGCTGGAAAAGCTGCTTGATTCAAAAGTGGAGATTGATCGGGAGCAGATTGCCCGCGAAGTGGCGGTTTTTGCCGACCGCTGTGATGTCAGCGAGGAACTGACCCGTCTGACAAGCCATTTCGAGCAGGCGGAAAGTCATTTGTGCGGTGGCGGTGTCTGCGGCAGGACACTCGACTTTATCTGTCAGGAGATGTTTCGCGAGATAAATACAACCGCATCCAAAGCCAATGATGCTGCGATTTCAAAGCTGGTTATCGACTTCAAGTCTAAACTTGAGTCCGTGCGAGAGCAGGTTCAGAATATCGAGTGAAGCCTGAAATGTGTGGCATGGAGATAGTTGCTCCTCTGTTATAAGGTCTGACCCGAGGTTGATCTCCGAGAACAACCCGGAGAAGGTGCTCTCGAACGATTCGTTCTCGATGTATTTGAATCCCGCCTGCAGGGTATTGAGCAGCTCATCGTGCTGCGTCCGAGCCATGTGGGCGATATTGGCCCACAGGTGTTTTGGCTTGATGACGTAGTGGGCTTTGCGGCGCATCTGCTTTTCTTCTTCATCGTTTGTTCCGTTTCCAGGGGCGCATTTCTGCGCGGGGGTGCGGCAGGTGCGCCCTGCACGATTTGCTTTGACATTTTTCGCCCCCTCCGCATAATAGGTGCCGTTGATGAAATTGGCATAGTTTCCAACATCCCTATGGGATGCTGGTGTTCCGAATTGGTAAATTGTTAAGCAACGTCGCGAGAGCACAACATAATGCGCGTTATAGCCCTGATTCTCTATCTTGCATTTGTACTTGCTTTGAGAGCCGAGCAACCTAACGTTGTTCTGATACTGGCCGATGATTACGGCTGGGTCGACGCAACGTTCACCGGCAGCAGATATTACAAAACCCCCAATTTGGATCGGCTGGCTGCGGAGGGGACCTACTTTTCCAATGCCTACAGTGCCAGTCCGCTCTGTTCACCCACACGTTCGAGCATCATGACGGGCCAGAGTCCGGCCCGCACGGGATTGACCGCTCCCGTCTGTCACCTCGACAAGCTTGTTCTGGAGCCGAATTGCCGTGATAAATCGAAACCGACGGAACGTCAGGTTAACTGTGAGAGCATCACCCGCCTGCCGACTGAACATTTCACTCTGGCGGAGGCGCTGAAAGAGGGCGGTTATGTGACGGGTCATTTCGGCAAATGGCATTTGGGTGCCGAGCCTTATTCGCCGCTTGAGCACGGCTTTGATGTCGATGTGCCGCACTGGCCGGGACCGGGGCCGGCGGGCAGCTTTGTGGCACCCTGGAAGTTTCCTGATTTTAAAGAGCGTTATCCGCAGGAGCACATTGAGGATCGCATGGGTGATGAGGCGGTCAGCTTTATCGAAAAACACAAGGGCCGGCCTTTTTATCTGAACTACTGGCAGTTTTCCGTGCATGCTCCGTTCGATGCCAAAGCGAAGTTGATTGAGCATTACCGTAAAACCCGCGATCCTCGGAATCCGCAGCAGAGTCCCACCTATGCAGCCATGGTGCACTCGCTCGATGATAATGTGGGCAAGATTCTTGATGCGCTCAAAAGGCTTGGCCTTGAAAAAAACACCGTTGTGATCTTCTATTCGGATAATGGCGGCAATATGTATGATCTTGTTGATGAAAACACCGCCACCAGCAACCGCCCTCTGCGGGGTGGCAAGGCTACAATCTACGAGGGCGGAATCAGAATACCGGCGATAGTGAAATGGCCGGGGGTGGTGAAAGGCGGCACAGTCAATCAGGCACTGGTGCAGAGCGAAGACCTTTACCCCACCATTCTGGAGATTGCCGGGTTGCCGTCGCGACCTGAGCAGGCGTTGGATGCGGTAAGTATGGTGCCGGCTCTAAAAACCGGCAATGGTGCGCGTGACGCTGTGTACTGTTACTTTCCGCACTCTCCGGCTGTGCCGGATTGGTCTCCACCCTCGGTCTGCGTAAGACAGGGTGACTGGAAACTGATCCGGCTTTTTCATGACAGCGACACCGGCGACCGTTTTGAACTGTACAATCTGAAAGATGATATCGGAGAGCGCAACAATCTGGCTGCGCAGCAGCCTGAACGCATTCGTGCAATGAATGCGCTGCTGAACAAATTCCTGCAGCGTACCGGTGCTCTGACGCCCAGAAAGAATTCACAGTATGATCCTGAAGCGGTGGATAGAACCGGAGGCTGGAAAGCGGTGCCGGGATCAAGACTCAATCCCACAAAAAACATGTTTCATCTGCGCTCTTTCAGCCGTAATCCCGGATTGGTCTGTGAGAAACGGTTGAATCTGACGCCTGGCCGGTACACCTTGAAAATGCGTATCCGTTCCTGGGCCGAGGGTTCTGCACGGTTATTCTGGGCCGCATCGGAGGACTCCTTTAATGCCGCTGACTCGGTCGGTATCGATTTTACGCACAACGGTCTCTGGCATGAGTGCACCGTGCCGTTCGATATAGAGAGGCCGGTGGAATTTCTGCGCATCAATCCAGCCTCCGGCGAGGGATCGACTTATATCTCCAGCATAGAATTGATGGATAGCTCGGGCAAGGTGAGGGAGAGCTGGGATAAGGCGAAGGTCGCGTCAAAAGCGGTGAATGTCGGCGGGTGGAGTAGCGGTTTTGATGATCAGGCCCACATAAGCGGCGGCAAGGAAACCTTGGTGATAAAATCCGTCGGCAAGGATCCTAAGCTGATAAGCAGGCAGCTTAAAATACCGCCGGGTGAATATGTTTTCGCGCTGAGGATAAAATCCGCCGCCGGGGGCGGAGGATTGGTTTTTACGCGTTCTGCCGCCCGAGGGTTTGAACGCGGCAGCGGCACACCTTTTGAGCTGCGGCATGACAACCGGTGGCAGGAGATTGAGGTCAGAATGCGAAGCGAGGAAGAGATCAATCAGATACGGCTGGATCCGTGTACGGAAGAGGGAGTGCAGGAGATTGACTGGATCAGACTCTCCAGACCCGACGGCAAACTGGTGCGCGAGTGGAATTTTGATAAGTAAGCTGGTGACCGAATAATTTTAATCCGTGATTGCGGGAATTGCGCATGTGGCGCTTCTAACTGAGTCGGAAATGTAAACAAGGAGTATGTAACATGAACATAGAGAAAATCAGAAATCTTACGCGTCGTAATTTTGTGAAATCGGCGTCGGTTGGCGCATCAATTGCGGCTCTGCCGGAGATACTCAAGGCCCAGCAGGCCCCTTCCCAGAATGTGGCGGGTGCCAACAACCGGATCAACGTGGCCTGTGTCGGTTACTCCGATCGTTTTCGCGGTGCACTGCTGCCTTCATTTATCAAGTGTCGCGAAGAGCTGAATTTCGATATGGTGGCTCTAGCAGATCTGTGGAGCCAGCGCCGTGAGGAGGGCAAAGCCGCTATCGAGAAGAATATCGGACATGGCATCGATGTTTACAAGAGTGATGAAGAGCTCTATGAAAAAGCAAAAAATGTGGATGCCGTTATTATCTCTACCGCTGATTTTCAACACGCGATGCACACAGTCCACGCTGTCAAAGCAGGCAAGGATTCCTACACCGAAAAACCGATGGCGGAGGATATGAAGGCTGCCAACGCTGTTCTCGATGCGGTCAATGAGGCTCGCAGGGACGGTAACCGCGGTGGTGCGGTTGTGCAGGTCGGGTCGCAACGCCGCAGTGGAAAAGCTTATCACGTCGCCAATGAATACATTCGATCGGGTAAATTCGGCGACATAAGCTATGTTGATTTATGCTGGAATGTCAATCAGCCGAAGCGCTGGCGGCGCGGCAATCTGCCCTCGCAGCTCAAGGAGTCCGATACCGATTGGAAAAAGTGGCTGCTTGATCGTCCTAAGGTGCCGTTTGATCCGCGCAAATATCTTGAGTTCCGCCTGTTCTGGCCCTACTCATCCGGCATACCGGGACAGTGGATGTGCCATCAGATCGACACCGTGGCCTGGTTCACCGGTTTCAAATATCCGCGCTCCGCTATGGCTGACGGCGGTCTTTATGTCTGGAAGGATGGACGACAGAGCGCAGACACCTTCACAGCGGTCTTTGAATACGGACCCGATGATGAGCCTGATAAGGGTTTTCAGGTGGTTTTCAGTTCGCGTCAGCACAATTCAGCGCGGGGCAATGTTGAAAAATATTATTCGCCCGGTGGAACGATTGATCTGATCAGGGGCACGGTTTCGAATGAGGGAGTTGAAAGGGTGAAACATAAGAGCACCAAACTTTCGGATTCGGAGGCTGCTTCGACAGCGGCAGATACCGGTGCCGGCAGTATGGAGGTTGCCCACATGCGTAACTGGATGGAGTGCGTGCGCTCGCGCAGACAGCCGAACGCGCCGGTGGAAGCTGGCTACAGTCATGCGGTGGCACTGATCATGTCTAACGCCTCCATGCGTTCCGGAATGAAGGCTACTTTCGACCAGGTTGCCCGTCAAGTGAAAGTCGGAGGCAAGGTCTTTGTCGGATATTAAGATACGATTGTGTAAATCAGGAAGCGGCGTAAATGCTGTGTATGATGAGCCGCCGCTTCCGGTTAACTTCGAAGCGGCGGGAGCAGGTTCTACATGAAAGAGAGAGATTTAACAATGCAGATCAGACGCAGAACATTTGTAAAAAGATGCACAGCCGCCGCAATTACCGGCTGTGCCAGCGGTTTATCGGCGGCAGCGGTTAATACCGAAAGTCGAATCATGCTCGGCATATGCTCTTCACCAGGGCGGGCAGCCCAGTTGAAGGAGGCCGGTTTTGAGTATATCGAGAGTGGGGTTTCTGCGGTTCTCAAGCCTGATATTTCGGATTCAGATTATGCGCGGATGCTTGAAAAGCTTAAAGAGAGCGCACTGCCGATTTACTCTTGCAACGGATTCATTCCCGGAAAGTATCGCCTGACAGGCGATAAAACCACGCATGATGATGCTTTAAAGTACGCTGTAACGGCTTGTCGGCGTGCCGATATGCTGGGTGTTTCATTCATAGTTTTCGGCAGCGGCGTGGCACGCCGGATTCCGGATGGGTTTGATGCCGGTCGCGCCAGAGCTCAGTTCATCGAATTCTGTCGGAAACTGGGTGAAAGCATCAGTGATTTGAAGGTCACGGTTGTGTTGGAACCGCTCAACAGGGGCGAGACCAATCTGCTCAATTCCGTGGGTGAAGGGATTGAATATGTTGACGCGATCAATCAGCCGCGAATCCGGCTGCTGGCTGATTTCTACCATATGATGCGTGAAGAAGAAAAACCGGATGCCATCCGCTCCGCCGGCGATCGGATTTTACACTGCCATATCGCCGAACTTGAGGGGCGCAGCGCGCCGGGTACGCATGGTGAGGACCTTGGCGGCTACTTCAAGGCGCTCAAAGATATCAATTACTCCGGTGGAGTCTCATGTGAGTGTCGCTGGCCAAAAGACAATGTGGAGGAAGCCTGGAGAAAAGCGGTTAAAATCATGCGTACGCAGATCGCATCAGTCGATTGAGCAAAATCAGGTATTCAAACTCAATTACGATTGATTCGTATCAGTTTTACGGCCTGCTCCGCAAAACGTTGCCCCAGAGTCCTGTAACCGTCAACCGAAAGATGCAGATCGTCTTTAATCTGTGCGCCCTTGTTGTTGGTGCCGTCGTTCAGATCATCGGTATTGATCCAGGCCGCCAGCGCATAGCTTTTCGTAAATGCAACCTGCGCTTCACGGATTTTTGTCCAATGCGGATAGCGTTTGTTCTGCATGTCGAAATCGCTGATACGTCCGATAATAAAGTTGATGTCATCCCGTTTAAAATCGCTCTGCAGTTGTGCGAGCAGACCTTGCAGACTTGCGGCGTATATATCGCCGTACTGCTCTCGCGCGTCGCGTTCACCCTGCATCCAGACAAAGGTGATAGTTTTGAATTGCAGTGTCTGATCTAGCTCTTTAACTTTTGCCAGCAGACGGTCATACATATCGCCGACAATCTTTGGCGCTTCACCTTGCGGTGATTTCCATTTCTTGTACCAGCGGGAGATCGGCTGCCCGCCGCGGGCTTCTTTAACGATAATCACATTCTCTTTGCCGAATGCGCTTTCAACTGCCGGAATAAATGATATTTCAGGGTCAAGACCGGCCATATTCGATTGTCCGGAAAGCATAAACAGATGCTTGCCATTGCTCTGTGCAATGCTTGAAAGCGCTGTGCTGAAAATGACTAAAACGGCAGTAATGAGTCTGTGCATCTTTATTCTCCTTTTTTTTCATTGTTAGGTCACTGAGTGTGATTTAGGGGTTGTTAGGGTGGAGGGTGGGAAGCGGGTGAGGTCACCTGCCCTACAGTTATAGATTATTGCGACGACACAGTCGACGCAATGGCGAGGGTAAAAAAGAGAGAAATCCTTCCCTCCAACTCCCTAACTCTCCTCAACCTCCCTCTTCCCACGTCAACCTCTTCAACCCTGAAACCTTTAAACCTTAAACTCTCCCACACTCGCGCACTTTAGAACTTCCCCACTTCCTACGTTCCACATTCCACTTCCCACAACTCTTCCCCATGCTCCATGCGCTCTGACCTCCTCAACTTGCAGAATTTGAGAATGAAAAGGATTGTTTTGGTCAGATTCAATTTCAGCCTCTTAAACTTCTGCAACAACTACTTTGCACCGCATTTCAAGTCAAGGTAATCTGAATGCCAAGCCGCTCCAGTTTGTCTAAAAACTCCTTGGCTTCAAGAATAGGCTTAACGTCAGCACCTTCGCCTTTGAGCCACTTGATCGCCCTCAGCCGCGTAATAACCGCGGCTTGATCTCCGGCATACAGTAATGTCAGCAGCTCCTGTTCTGTCTGTGAGAAGGTAAGGGAATTCATGCGGTACTCTAAAAAGGCCTCCCAGACCATCGGCACCCATTGACTGACAATTTTTTCGCCGATTGTGCGGGCGTATTCTCTGATCTCATATTGTGCGTGTTCTTCCATACGCAGCTCAAGGAAGTGCAGCAGATTGCTGAGATCAATCTTCCAGTAGGCCTCGGTGTAGGTTGCAAGCGGCAAATCTTTACGGGCCTGTTCGCGGGCGACTCCTGCTTCCAGACGGGCGTTGTACTCATCACGACACAACTTGTGCAGTTCCGCCTCCCGCGCGCTGAGTGTCGCTCCCGTTGCTTCATCAAAGAAGCCTTCACTGCCCTGCCGATTGCTGGCGGACTGCATCCGCCACTCACCCTGCGGTGTACTCTGCGCTGAATCAATTGCGATTGAATAGCGGGTTGAGTACTCGTTGATGTTGGCGGTGCGATGACGTACCCATTGCCGCCAGCAATCCATCGGCACTCTTAAATGAAGTTTGACTTCACACATTTCAAAGGGGGATGTGTGTTTATGTCGCAGGAGATAACGAATTAAGGCGCGATCTTCCGAAACTTTTTTTGTGCCGGCACCGTAAGAGACCCGCGCCGCTTGAACAACTGACGAATCATCACCCATTGTATCAACAACCCGCACAAAACCGTCATCAAGTACCTTAAAACTATTTTCATTTTTCATGAAATCACTCCTGCTTCATTATTTCAAAGTTTCTGCCACCTCGTCCGGGGGGGCCTGCAAAAGGGTAATTTTTGCCTCCGGTCTGCCGATGAGATCATCATCGGACTCATAAGTGTAGCGAACTTCCATGTTGTCGTCAACCTGCGCCAGTGTCGGCAGAGAGTCGTAATCATCGCTTTGGTCTCCGTGATATCGCTTGATATATTGAATGCGGCGGGCTTTCACGGCGCGTCCCTGTTGATCATAGGCTGTTGCCAGATCACCGTAGGCTGTGAACGACTGCGGTTCGCGGCGCGCTCTGAATCTCTGCCACCCGATTATACGCCCCGTCCGGTCATGTTTGAAAACATCCTTCCAGTCGCGATTCGGGCTCAACAGCGGATCGGTGTACGGGGTGGTGCTGCGACGGTAATCGATAGAGAGAAGTCTGCCTTGTGCGTCATATGAGCGTCGCTCGTTCCCGGGGAAGTAGATGCTCAGGATGGCGGGTGCCGATAAATTTGTCGGCTCGCCGGCAAAAAAGCCGATATCGACACGTATTGTGCTGATAGAAAAATCCTGGCTGACCGCTGTTTCAAAGGGCGTGTGATGCATAACTTCGATCAGCCAGACCTGTCGCTCCCGTGGATCGGCCTTAATCCTGATCTTTGCGGCCTCACCCTGTAATAAAACAGCATGGGTCGGTGCATCTTCATCGTCACTCAAAATTTTGACTCTGTATGTTCGTTTTTGAGGAAAGGCTCTGAAAACCCTGGCTACTGCCAGAGGAGTGGTGAAAAGCGATTCGTTGTAAATCATGTCGGGCATGTCCAGTGCCGGATTAAGATTGCTGAGATCTTCAAACTGCAACACAGCCAGCGGCGGTATCTCGTTAGTACTCAGAGTCGAGGCCGATGCAAGTAGACGCTCTTTGTCGAGAGCCTCCGCTCGGAAGGCTGCGGGATGGGCCTTGCCGCTCAGATAATCATTGATAGTTTCAACGCCGTGCTGTGACTTTCTCAGCAGTGCCAGGATGGTCGTCATGACTTTGCCGTGCCTGGTCAAGTAAACTCTGGTCTCCGCGGGCATGGCGCAGAATGCGTCAATTACGGCCTCCGTAAAAATATTTTCCGATCCGGAACCGCCGCTGACAGCGATATAATAGGGGGTGTTGGCCGGGAAGAGATCGTATTGCCCGATTGTGTAGTCGCGGTAGGTAGGATAGCAGAACAGCTGGTTGGAAAGCAGCATGGTCATTTGTGAACCGATCATCTCGGGATCATTGAAAAGCGCACGCGGCTGGCAGCGCCAGTAGGCGGAGTTGACGAAACCCAGTGATGAATTACCGGCCACCGGTACCGTGCAACCATCGGTTCCGTCGATGAAAATTGTGTTGGGCAGTCCGAGATTAAGTCTGCGTTCGACAACATCTTTGGAGTAAGTCAGGCGCAGCACTCCGGGACGCTGAGTCAAATCAGGTATGGTGCAGTTGTTGTCGCGGTTGGCATAGATCATTATCGGATCGTCTGAATCCGTCTTTTTAAGAGGTCGATTGTTTTTTTCAGGTTCTGCCAAAATCACAAATGTGTGGAATTTTCCTGTATTGAAACTCCAGATTGAATTGGTGGAGGACTGCTCGATGGATGCGGCGGTAGTGGGAGCGAGTGCCATAACCCGGCGTACAGCACTGTTGGTGCGGGCAGGATCGGTCAGGTTCCGCTGTGTCTTTTCAACGAGTTTACGATAGTCGTCGCGTTTGCGCAGGCCGGTCAGATCCGGATCTTCCTGAAGGTGTTGCAGATCGTCAAAACCGAGGTTTAAAGCTTGCTCCAAAGCATCGATCGCCTCTTCCGGATTATCCTGCAGGGTCAGGGCACAGGCCAGATTGTAGTGCCAGAGTGCGCCGGCGGTGCGCAGATTGATGCCGCGGTGACAGAGCGTGCCCATTGCGTAGTAATCTTGTTGCGAATGAGCGTCGTTCATCAGCACCAGCAATTTGATGTGTTGTGCATGAAACTTCGGCATATCAAAGACAAAGCGGTCGGTGTAGGCTTCGGCTGATACCAGCAGCGGCAGCAGGATGAAAAGAAAATATTTCATAAACTGTTATTCAGCGTCCGGGTTATCTTTTCCAAAGCCTCTGAGGGTTTTGTGCAGCGGATCCCGAGAGATTTAAGACGCGATCTCTCTCCTGATTCAATTGATATATCGCATTTCGGCAGTTTGAGCAGTTTGGCAAAAAGTCCGATCAGCTCTCTGTTGGCCTGACCTTCAACCGGTGGGGCTTTCAGTCGAACCTTGAGTCTTCCTCCTTCACAACCGATCAATGCCGAGCGGGATGAGCGCGGTATGATTTTCAGTTGGAGCCTGAGGTGTTCAGAGCGGCAGGACAGCCACTCCGGCAGTTTCGCATGGTTGTCGGGTTTCATCTGTTGCTGTCAGAGGGTTAGCGTGATTTCAGTAGGGCAGGTTGAACGGTTGATTGATAAATGTGAAAATAACCACGTTGGCAGTGTTGTACATCAGGTTGGCCACGATGAAGAAAATCAGCGGCGTGAAATCCAGGCCGGCCTGCATGGTTCCGCCGCGTGAAAATCTGCCCAGAATCAGGTCGCTGCCCTCTCGGCAGAACATCATTACCTCCGGTTTTCGCATGAAGGTGGCGATCAACGATCCGATGATGAATGCGAACAGAGCACTGATCATAACGGATAGACTTTCACAGAAAGCCAGCACTCCCAGGGCTGCGGTTTTGATCATTGCCACCGGCAGTGCGGCGGATGAAATTACATCGGTGGCCGTGAAGGAGCTGCCCGGTTGTAGCGAATTGCTGGTCAGTGATCCCAGATTGAGCGCGGTGAAGGCAAGGATGACATGCAGGCCGGTGAGCAAAATCGGACGAAATACGTAAGGAACTTTGGAGAATGGCCGGGCGAAGTGCTCCAGTGCCTGTTCCATGCGGGTGGTGCCGCCGGGTCTGGCGATCAGGCTTACCAGAAAATGAAACCCCCAGAATTTAAGGATGAAAGACAGTGTCTCCAAAAGATTGAAGATCAGCAGATTCAGCTGGGTCGGTGTTGAGGGCACACACCTGAAGGTTTCGCCGAAAGCAACGGCAGGTTGAAGCGAGAGACGCACGGTTACAGCGGATTTAAAGAGAAAAACCAGAAGAGTCAGTAAAGCGAAAACCGCCGATTCCGGCAGAGCCAGAAAGGGTCGCAGCAGGTCTCCCAGCCGGTTCAACCGGCTGCCGACGAATGCAACATAGGGATTGAAAAAGCTCTCTCTGTCCGTTTTTGCAAACAGGCGCAGTAGCAGAATGACAATCAGTGCGTTAAGTGCGGAGGATAATATATGCATACTTTTTTTCCAAAAAATTGACTATCAGGATATGATTATGACCCGTTTATTTCAAGGTTAATCGCTCTAAAGAGCTTTCAGCACAAAAATATTTTCCGGGTTTTATGACAAAAAGTTGTGTTAAACCGGTTTTTTCTATTGATAAATACAGAATTTAGTTTATCTTAAAGTTGTTGGGTTAAATTTTGATTAACAAAGGAGTTAAATAAAATGGCTAAAAAAGCAACACCTCGCACCAAGAGCGAGATCATGACAGCGTTGGCCGAAGCCGGCGGAATTGAAAAGAAGCAGGCGGCTGCTGTTTATCAGGCACTGCTTGACATCGCCTATGCCGGTGCTAAATCCAAGGAAGGCATTATGCTGCCTGGTCTGGGTAAATTGATCAAGCAGGATCGCAAAGCTCGCAAGGGTCGTAATCCGGCCACCGGCGAAGAGATCAAAATCCCCAAAAAGACGGTTGTCAAATTCCGCCTGGCCAAAGCCTGTAAGGATGCGATTGTGCCTCCCAAGAAATAAAAACAGCTGTTTTATTTCTGAAAAAAGAGCGAGCGCTGTGGCGTGTCGCTCTTTTTTTGCATAGTCCGCCGGAAAAGCGGGGGTGAGTTAATCGAAGTGTAAAAATACTCAACTCGCGGTTGGGAATAAATCCGCGGTTATGTTAAAATACATCATTATCGGCGTGAGTATCGAATGCTTACGTGTTTGTGCGTTTTCCTTAAAAAATTGATTCGCTTGTCAGTCAGGGGGCATAATGAAGAGAGTGGAAGAGTTGGCACTCGAGAAAGTGCTGATTTGTGACGGCGCGATGGGTACTGAGCTTCAACGGCATGGCTTGCAACCCGGGGAGTGTCCCGAGCTCTGGTGTGTCGAAAAGTCAGATGCGGTGCGGGCTATCCATCAGGATTACCGCCAGGCCGGCAGCGACATTGTGGAAACCAATACATTCTGCTGCAGTCGCTACAAACTTCGAAAATTCGGTTTAGAGGAAAGGGTTGCAGAAATTTGCCTCGCCGGTGCCGTTCTGGCACGTGAGGTTGCCGGAGCGGATCAGTACGTGATGGCCAGTATGGGGCCTACCGGGGAGTTCATGCAGCCGATCGGTCTGGAGAGTGAACAGAGTTTTTATGATGCTTTCGCGGAGCAGGCCGCTGCCTTTGCCGCCGGTGGAGCCGATGCTGTGATAGTTGAAACCATGACTGCGATCGAAGAGTGCTGCGCAGCAGTGCGCGCAGTCAGAGATAATACCGATCTGACCTGTATCGCTTCTTTCACCTTTGATCCGCTCTCTGATGGGCGTTATGCGTCGATGATGGGGGTCTTCCCTGATCAGTTTGTCAAGGCCGCGCTGGATGCCGGTGCTCATATAATAGGTGCCAACTGCGGCCTCGGAGCGGAACATATGCTTAAAATAGTTGAGATTCTGGTTGCAACGGCCGACGGTAAACCCGTCATGGCAATGCCCAATGCCGGTATGCCGATTCTTGAAAGTGGTGTCACCATCTTCCCTGAGGGCGCTGAGCAGTTTGGCGTCAAGGCGGCGGAGTTGATCACGGCGGGCGCGTCGGTTATTGGCGGCTGCTGCGGTACTACACCTGCACATATCGCTGAGCTGAAAAGGATTGTGAGCCGATAGTTAACTGCATTTGAATAAAAGATTGAAAGAGCGGGGAGAAAACAGTGCTTTATTATCTGGGAGAGAAACTGATTGCATTCTGGGGGCCGTTCCGGTTACTGACATCACATCTGATGTTGCTGGCGTCGGCGACCATGCTCTCGGGAGTGGCTGTCTGGATTCTGCTGCCGCGCTTGTGGCATCTGCTGCCGCGGGATGGTGGCAAGGCGGACGCTGCTGACCGGGGAGCGGCATCCAAGGGCAAGCCGACCGGTGCGGGAGTGCTCGTAACCATGATTGTTCTGCCGGTGATTCTTTTGCTGGTGCCGCTTGATATGTGGCAGTTCGGCGTTCTGGTCACGCTCTATCTCAGTATGTTTTTCGGTTATCTGGATGACCTCAGCACAAAACCGTGGGGGCGTTGGCAGAAGGGGCTGCTGGATGTGGTGGTATCTGTTGCCGCAGCGGCGTGCATCTACCGCTCGGGCGGTGGTGAACTTTGGCTGCCCTTTGTCAAACACGGAGTAATTGTGCCGGTGTATCTCTATCTGCCGTTGGCGGCGGCGCTGCTCTGGTTCACCACAAATGCGACAAACTGCAGCGACGGGGTTGACGGGTTGGCCGGTTCATTGACGCTGCTTTCCCTCTTTGCCATGGCTGCCTTGCTCTACGGCGTGGTGGGCTACAAGCCCGTCGCCGATTATCTGCTGATCCCCACCACCCCCAATGCCGCGCGTTGGGCGATTATGGTATCCTGCGTCGCTGGCGGATTGGCCGGTTATCTCTGGTATAACGCTAATCCCAGCAGTGTGCTTATGGGCGATGCTGGCTCACGTTTTCTCGGTCTGCTGGTGGGAATCACTGTGCTGTTTGCCGGCAATCCCTTTCTGATTGTCGTTATTGCCCCGGTGGTGCTGGTCAACGGCGGTACCGGTTTGCTGAAGCTGCTGCTGCTTATTCTGCTGCGCAAACTGGGATTCGATGTGCGTCGTCCGGAATTGCTGACGCCGGAAGAGGCCTGCAGACAGCATGTGTTTGTAAAATCGCTGCACCGCTACCGTTTCCCCCTGCATGATCATTGTCGTGGTAATTTACAGTGGAGCAACTCGCAGGTGCTGATACGCTTTGTTCTGATTCAATCATTTCTGACGCCGCTGCTTTTTGTTATTCTGATCAAAGTCAGATAAGCAGAGGTGGTTTGTGAAAGCCGCTTCAAATTGTGGGAAAAAGAGCATGCAACCTGAAACTGTAATTTTTAAATTGGGTGAGTTGGACCGCTTCACCGCTGATCCTCTTGCGGAGCTGAGTGGCTACGGAGACGCCATGAGGATTACCCGGATTGACAATCTGGCACAGGCAGCTCTGCAGAAAAATAATCCGGAACTCACCGGTATTTTCGAGGATGCGGCGGTGGAATATTACTGTTGCGCTTCACGTCCGCGTGCCGTGCGGGCACTGCTCGATTTTGCACAGATTGAATATCGCGGACGGAATATAACTTGGATCAACGTTGCTTGCGATGAATCGCTGTTAAAGGGGCTTCAAGGTGCTCCCTGGTATCCGGTGATCGACCGTGAACGCTGCAGCGGCTGCGGCATCTGTTACGACTACTGCATCTTTGCAACCTATCAGCTTGATCAGAACTCACCGCGTGCGCAACGCGTCAAAGTTGCCGCCCCGCTTAACTGTAAACAGGGTTGCCCCGCCTGCGCCCGGATCTGTCCCAGCGGTGCTCTGATCTTTCCTTTCAGTCCCGAAGCTGTGCTGAACGGTGCGCTTGAGGATAAGAGCGTCATGGCGCGCGACGAGCTGATTCGCGAGTTCGAAAAAGATCCGATCAAAGTTCTTGAACAGCGCCGCGCCAAACGTCGGCTGCTTGATGCAAAAAAAGTCGCGGATGTGGAACGTAAACACTGCTCCATCCCGAAT
Organism: Kiritimatiellia bacterium; assembly: GCA_018399555.1. Classification (GTDB taxonomy): domain Bacteria; phylum Verrucomicrobiota; class Kiritimatiellia; order RFP12; family UBA1067; genus M55B167. Next base: position 50,288 of record JAGYOL010000003.1, read on the forward strand.
AACCGGGTTTGAATCAGAGTCCCAAGGCGGAAAAATGCCCATCAGAGATAAGAGTAAAAAAGCGCTTGCCCTCCGGTTTTTAACGGAGATAAAACCGCGGTTGCTGTTGAAATTTATCTTCGGCGCCGGAGTTGGTAATCTGCTTGCGCTGCAGGCTTTCGAAAAACGCCGCAAAGAGGGACTCTATTTTCCGCCTTTTGTTTTTATCAGTGTCACTCAACGCTGCAATTTAAGGTGTCGGGGATGCTGGGCTGTCGGTGCAAAAGAACCGGCGGATATGGAACGCGAGTTGCTTGAATATATCGTTGATGAAAGTCGACAAATGGGTTGCCGTTTCTTCGGCATACTCGGCGGTGAACCGTTGCTGCTGGATTGGCTGCCCGAATTTTTTATTGAAAACCGCAACTCATATTTTCAGCTTTTCACCAACGGTCATCTGCTCACCCGGTGTATTGCGGATCAGCTGGCCCATGCGGGTAACGTTACGCCGCTGATAAGTGTGGAGGGGTTGGAGAAAAGCTACGCCGATCGACGTGGCACATCGAGCGGCTTCGCGCAGGCGTTGAAAGCGCTGGAAATCTGCCGTGAAGCAGGATTGATAACCGGTGTGGCGGTCTCGGTTTCGCAAGGCAACTTTGCTGATGTTGTTGATGACGACTTTGTCGATGAGATGGCGCGGCGCGGTGCGCACTATCTCTGGTTTTATATCTACCGTCCTTCCGGAGCTGATCCTAATTTCGACGACGCCCTCTCCGACAGCCAGGTGCGTGACTTGCGTCAGTTTATCGTGACACAGCGGCGACGCTGTCGTTCGCTGGTGATTGTGGATGCCTACTGGGACAGTGACGGCAATGCAGTCTGTCCGGCTGCCATGGGGATAAGTCATCATATCAACGCCCGCGGATGTGTTGAGCCCTGCCCTCCAATCCAGTGCTCAGATGCACGTCTGAGTGTAAACTGTGATGCCGCCGCGTTGATCTCATCTTCTACCCTGCTGCAAAGATTCAGAGATGAGGTGCCGACTCTGACCCGCGGTTGCGTACTGATGGACCATCCCGCTTTTATGGTTGAGCTGGCCGGACGTTGTGCCGCCGCTGACAGCAGCGGGCGTGACTCCTTTTTTGAGGAACTGGCTGCACGTCCGGCCATGCGGTGCCATAATCACAGCGGCGATCCCATTCCCGAAACTTCTTTTTTCTATCGACTGGCCAAAAAGTATTGGTTTTTCGGTTTTGGTGCCTATGGTTGAAGCTGGATGCAACCAAACCACGATTTAGTCGCTATTCAATCAACTTCTGCCATAAAAAACAAGAAA
>JAGYOL010000030.1 GCA_018399555.1 Kiritimatiellia bacterium
AGCCGCAATGATTGCGGTGTACTGAGCAGAACGCTTCTGAAAAAAGCGTTTCTGCGACTGGATTACATGAACCTCAAACCTGATCTGATTGTGTTGACTGGTGATATCCTGGCCTGCGACGAGCACCCGTCGGCAGCCTTGGACTTAATTGCGATAAAAGGCGAGCTGACCCGTTCCGGCATTCCCTATCTGATTCTGCCGGGAAATCATGACATCGGTGCACCGGAGTTTAACCGCATCATGAGTGCGCAACCCGGTCTTCACATAATCAACGGTTACGGATTCGTTATTTTCAATGATCTTTTTGAAAAGCATCCGCAGCGTGACAGTTCTCTCAGAGCATCTCAGGAGGTTGAACTTCCCCGGCGCATAGCGGTTGAACATCCCGGGTTGCCGCTGATCGCGTTACAGCATGCCCCGATATATCCTGCCATTGATGCCGACTACCCCTATAATCCTGGCAACAGCCACGCCATTATCGACTCTTATCAGCAGAGTAATGTTATCCTCTCACTCAGCGGACACTACCATCCCGGCACGCAGCCCGTTTCTCATAAAAACACCATTTATTACACCATTCCCTCCCTGTCTGACTCTCCACATCCCTTTGCTTTGATTGAGCTTGAAGGCGTCTCGGCCAACATCCGTGAGTTAAAGTTGAGAATGGATGAAGATTATATCATTGATTCACACTGTCACACCGAACATGCCTACTGCGGCACAACCACCGACACTGCCAAATGCGTCGCGCTGTCAAAAGCTCTCAATATCTCGCAGATCTGCATCACTGAGCACGCATTTCAGCTTTACTTTCCCAAAAAAACAGCGATGTCATTCATCTGGCAGTCGCAACCGGAGTTGGTGCGTGAGGTCTGGCAGGGCGCAGATCGCGGTCGTATGCGCAGCTATCTGGATTATGTCACGGCTTTTCGCTCGCCATATGTTCGTGCCGGACTGGAGCTGGATCTGTACGACGGCGGCCAACTGCTGCTCGCTCCTGAGGATGTCGAATTCGGCTGGGATTTGTTTATAGGCGCGGTGCACTTCATCGAGGGTTTCAAACGCGGCTCCATAGACCAGCATAGTGCCGAGAAGCTTTTCATGCGTGATCTGCAACAACTTCTGAAGCAGGGCGTGCATGTCATCGCGCATCCCTTCCGCTTCTTCGGGCGCAATCAACTGGCGACGCCCAGACATCTTTACCAACCGGTTGCCGAATTGCTGGCGCACTATTCAGCTGCTGCGGAAATCAATTATCACACCCACGCACCCGATCCTGATTTTTTCCGGATTTGTGTTGAGCAGGGGGTTAAACTGGCACTCGGCTCCGACACTCACGACCTGTGTGAAGCGGGTGAGTTCTATCCGCACCTGAACCTCATGCGACATGCCGGAATCAGCCCGGAAAATTTTCAACGTCACCTGTTTAAACCGGATGACACTTATGAACAACTACAATTAAAAAACAATGGAGCACAATGATTTTCACGCACCGATCGGGTATTATCACGACTGTACTCATAAGTTGTATGGTCTGTCTGACGTCAGCGGAAGTCGATTCCGGTACCGCTGATTTTTATGTGGCGATCAACGGGCGCGACAGCTGGTCCGGAAGATTATCCGAACCCGCTGAAGACGGCAGTGACGGCCCCTTCGCCACACTGGCTCGTGCCCGTGACGCAGTGCGTGCAATAAAATCCGGCGGCAACAAGAATCTGCGCGTCCTGATTCGCGGCGGTCGCTATGTGCTCCGGCAAAGCGTCGTTTTCACCCTGGATGATTCAGCTAATGATCATCAGACCATCGAATATTGCGCCTACCCGGGTGAACATCCGGTTTTTTCAGCGGCGGCGAGCATCACAGAGTGGCGGAAAGTATCCGCACCCGGTGTGCCGGAAAACGCACGCAACAAAATCTGGTGCGCCGACACAACGCAGCTGAGGGCTTTGAAAAAAGGCGGTGACAAACGTGTGCTCACCCTCTACGACGGTGGCGAACGGCTGCCGCGTGCACGCGGCGACGGGTTCAGGCCGTCACTCAAAATTTCCCGCGAAGAGCGCCACACGGCCAACCTTCGTCATCTTCACTTTCCTCAGAATGCGCTGCCGGCACTGCAACATGCAAATGATGCCGAGCTTGTTGTTATTCCCGCTTACTACTGGATCATGAACATTCTGCCGGTTGAAGAGCTCAGGTTTGATGAAAATCTTGTTGTCACCCGCCATCCGGCCACCTATCCTCTAACGCAGAACGGCATGCTCGGACATGATAGCGTCTGGCTTGAAAATGCGCTTGAAGTGCTGGATAAACCGGGCGAATGGGTTTTCAACTCATCCGAACAGCGTATCTATCTTTGGCCGCGTACCGCAAAACCCGGCGATCAGATCACCGTTCCGCTACTCTCGGAATTGATCCGGGTAGAGGGAGGAATCAATTATGAGCAAGCCGAAGATCAACCGGTTGAAGGTCTGATCTTCCGCGGTCTGCATTTCACCCAGGGCGAAAGAGTGGCCTGGCGTGGAGCCACCGGGCGCGGTGTGCAGCATGACTGGGAGATGTTCGACGCTCCGACCGCCCTCGTACGCCTGCGCGGCGCCCAGCGCTGTGCAGTTGAGGATTGCGTCTTCAGCGATTCAGGCCATACCGCCATACGTCTGGATTTACACTGCATCCGCAACCGGATTCAGCGCAATACAATCGCCCGCATGGGAGGAGTCGGCATTTTGCTGGCGGGTTACGGGCCGGGCACCAAAGATGTCAACCGCGAAAACATTATCCGCAACAATTACATCCATCACATCGGTGAAATCTACTGGGGCTCGGTCGGAATATTTGCATGGCAGAGCGGTGGCAACCTGATTGAAAACAACCACATTCATCACACCCCCTACTCCGGCATTGTGATCAGCGGACGCATCATCTGGGACCCTCAGGGTGTGCGTGAATGCTCACGTACCATACGCTGGAAAGAGATCGGAGTTGATCCGCACGGCCTAGTGCCGCGTTTAAACTGGCATGAGCGTGAAAAGTTTCTGCATGGCAGACGCAATATCGTCCGGCGCAACGATATTCACAATATAATGCGCAAGCTCGGCGACGGCAACTGCATCTATGTTTCAGGCACGGGAGGAGACAATCTGATAAGCGAGAATTACTGCCACGACTCTTGCGGCCGGTACATGAACGCCGCCATCCGCTGTGATGATGATCAACATAACACCATCATTGAACGCAATGTTATTCAGCGAAACATGGGTTTCGGCGAAGGGATCATAAGCAAGGGTGACAATGACATCATCAACAATGTGATTTTTGATATCAATCCAAGTGCACGACATCGTGCTCTGCTGGTTTTTCCCTACGGGGATATATCCGGCACGACAATCAGAAAGAATATATTTTACAACCGTTCACCTGATGTTATTCCCTACTACACAGGTAAAAGCAGACGAGCAAATGAAAAAAAACCGTCGTTGGAAAACACACACACCGATTTCAATCTATACTTTCACGAGCGCGATCCGCATTGGCTTGACGAACATTTTAAAAACAACAGAGCCAGGCAGATCGACACTCACAGTCTTTTCGCCGATCCCCTGTTTCGTGATCCTGACAAAGGCGATTTCACATTTTCGTCGGGGTCACCGGCATTAAAACTCGGCATCACCCCGATCGACATCACTCTGACCGGCCTGGAAAAGGAAATCCGAACACAGCGGCTCGGCCGTATTATCACCACCAGAATAACGCCGATTTCAGGTCACATCATTCAACCGCTCGATATCACAATCACCTCCAGTGCCAAAAATGCAGATATCCGTTACACTCTTGACGGATGTGAGCCCTCCCTCGACTCCGCCACCTATACCGGGACAATCACTCTCACAAACAGCGCACTTCTACGTGCGCGCTCATTTGCCGAAGGTGCACAGGATCTGATCGGAGCAGTTGCCTGGTACACCGCACCTGCCCCGCCAATCAACGATGACTTTGAAACAACAGCGGTCGGTCAGCCGGCAACCGGTGCCGAAAGTCATGTGGAACACAAAACATTCTCAATCTCTGTCAGCAACGAAAAAGCCGCCTCAGGTGAAAGAAGTTTAAAGTTCATTGACGGTCCCGGACAGATTCATGCTTTCAACCCGCATCTTGTGTATCGCAGCGACCTGAAAGATGTCACCGTCAGCGGCTCATTTGATCTGTGGATCAACCAAAACACAACTCTCTCTTATCAATGGCGTGAATACGATCGCGGTTACAAAACCGGACCGGCCCTGCAGATTGACAAAAACGGAGAATTGAGCTGCAACAAGCAAAGATTACTGCAACTGCCTTTAAGAGAGTGGATAGGATTAAAAGTCACCGCATTTGTGGGCACAGGCTCTGACGGCAAATTTGAACTGGAGATAAAACTACCCGGAGAGAATAAGCCACACACTTTTAAGAATCTTTCTTTCGACCGCAGCTTGGAGAAACTCAACTGGGTTGGTTTTATCGCAAACGGCAGGGAATCAACACATTTTTATGTTGATAACATCAAAATTCTTGAACTGAGAGATATTGAGACTGATTGATTTCAGCTTCGGCACAAAGGACAGGGGCACAAGTGATGGACGACAGATACGATAAAAACGGATTCATCTTCGCATATCTGCTTGATGGCAAAGGTGGAGCGAAAACCTTAAGCTTTGAAGAGGTCAAAGCCTGGCATCCCGGCGACGGAACTTTGTGGGTGCATATGAATTATACCAACGCGACGATGAAAAAATGGCTGAAATCAGAGAGCGGCATCAACCCGCTGATCGTAGAAGCACTGACAGCCACAGAGACCCGTCCACGTAATCTGGTGCACAAAAATGCGATGATGGTTATTCTGCGCGGTGTCAACCTCAATCCCAACAACGATCCGGAAGACATGGTGTCGGTCAGATGCTGGCTTGAGCCGGATAGAATCATCACAATGCGTAACCGTCTTGTGCTTGCCATCAACGATCTGATGGAGGCACTCCCCGTAGGAAACGGGCCGGTGTCCACCGGCCATTTTTTGACAGAACTGACGGACAGTATGATCAGCCGCATGAGTACGATTGTAGCCGATGTTGATGACAATGTTGATGAACTGGAGGATGAGATATTAGTTGCGCAAAATGTTGACTTACGGCGGAAAACGGCAGAAATACGCCGTACTGTAATCGGATTGCGCCGCTATCTGGCACCGCAGCGGGAGACCATGTTGCGCCTGCCCGGCGAACCGGTTGACTGGCTCAGTGATGAACACCGTATGCGTCTGCGTGAAGCCAGCGACCGTACCACACGTTATGTTGAAGATCTGGATGCTATACGTGAAAGGGCTACGATTGTGCACGAGGAACTCAACAACAGATTAGCGGAGCAGATGAACAGAACCATGTACATGCTTTCGATCGTCACCGGTATTTTTCTGCCGCTCGGGCTGCTGACCGGGCTTTTCGGCATCAACATCGCAGGTATGCCCGGCACGGACAATCCCTGGGCCTTCTCCCTTTTCTGTCTGGCTATGATGCTCATTGCAACTGCTCAAGTAATGTTTTTTAAACATAAGAAATGGATGTAATCACACTACTGAATTTCACGCTTCCGGCGAATATCGGAGTAGCCGACCAAAGTCCGGCAAGCCTGTACAAGCGGCGGTAAAGCGCACTTCAGATCACTTCAAGCAAAGCATCACACTGTTCACCGGTACCCACAGTGATCCGCAGATACTCCCCGGTCGTTTCTCCGGGAAAATAACGGGTATATATTTTATGCTCTTTGAGCAGCTCAAACACGCGCCGGGCATCACCGTCAGGCGGGCTGGCAAAGAGAAAATTGGTCTGCGACTCACACACACGCCAGCCACGTTGCAGCAATGCGTTTGTCAGGCTTTGACGTGTGGCGGTTATCCGTTCGACATTCGCACGCATATACTCGAGATCATTCAGAGCCGCCAATCCCAGTTCCAGGGCCAGCGCATCCATGTTATAAGAGTCCTTTATCTTGTAAAGCGCCGTTATCAGTTCAACGGGCCCGACTGCATAGCCGAAGCGCAAACCGGCCAGCGAGAATGATTTCGAGAGGGTTCGCATCACCAGGGTATTACGGTTATTCTGCGCCAGCACCAGCGACATACAGTTGCAATCAGCGAAATCAACATAAGCCTCGTCAACCACAACCACCCCTGCAAACTCTGAGCAGAAGTCGGCGATCGTGCTGATGCTGTGCAGCAGGCTGGTGGGAGCATTCGGATTGGTAATCAGAAAAAGATCGGCCGCATAATCAGCAGGCATACGCCAACTGAAATCAGGATTCAAATCAACAGGATGCCGCCTTGCCGCCCGGATATCAGAGAGCACGGGATAGAGCGAATAGGAGGGCTCAAAATATCCGACAGCTCCTTTGTGTTCAACAAACGCACGGGTGCAAAGCGCCAGAATTTCATCAGAACCATTACCGACAAATACCTGCTCTACCGAACATCCGTGAATTGTGGCGATCCGTTCGCGCACACGCATGCAAACCGGATCAGGATAAAGCCGCAGTCTCTCGCAGTTGAAGGTGCTCAGAGCCGCACGAACCATGGGCGATGGTGGATAGGGGTTTTCATTGGTGTTAAGTTTTATCACGGAGTTGTCGTGAGGCTGCTCACCAGGGGTGTAAGCTTGTAAACTTCGCACATTCTTGCATATCATAAGGCACTTCCAATCCTGCGGTGACTGCATTAAGTCAGCAGTATAACCAAAACTCCGGCTGCAATGCAATAAACACCAAAAGCCCAGAAACTGCCGGTACGCAGCAGCCGCACCAGCAGCTTGATAGCAATATAACCGACAGCTGCTCCGACGACAGCACCTAATACCAGCAGCCAGACACTGAACCCGGCCTGCGATGGCGGAACACGCAGCAGATCCAGTAGAGCCGCTCCGCAAAGCAAGGGAATTGACATCAGGAAAGAGAACTCAGCCGCCTTTTCCGGTGCTATTCCGCATGCCCGTGCCGCCGTGATTGTCATACCGGAACGGCTGACTCCGGGAAGGATGGCAAGCGCCTGCGCCAACCCGATCTTCAATGCGCAGGTAGCAGATATCTCATTGCATCGGGCGTGTATCCAGCGTGAGGCGATCAACACCGTCCCGGTGACAATCAGCAGAGCACCGGTCACACGCGATGATTCGAAAGCAGCATCTATTTTCGCGTGAAACAGAGTGTAGACGATCACCGCCGGCAAAGCGGAGACAATCAGGCTCCATCCCATCCAGCGGGCCTGCGTGTCGCCTCGATATATATCGCGCAGCAGATTTAAAATCGATCGGCGATAAAAGATGAGAATCGAGAGGAGAGTGCCGATATGCAGCCAAACTTCAAGGCGTACACCGGGGTCACTGACACCCAGCAGCCGTTGTGCAATAACCAGATGACCGGAACTGCTGACCGGCAGAAATTCAGTCAAACCCTGTACAACAGCCAGAACTGCCACATCGATGATATCTTGCATAGGCGTATCATAACAAAAAAAAGGCCACCTCGTCAGGTGACCTTCAAAAAAAATGGCGGGGACGACGGGATTCGAACCCGCGACCACCGGATCGACAGTCCGGTGCGCTAACCAATTGCGCCACGTCCCCGCGAAAAAGTGACGTCAATATAGCAAAGGGGTTTTGACCATGCAAGAGCTAATGTGAAAATTTTTTTGTTTTTCACCTTCGGGTCAATTGAAGCGTCTCGTTTTGTGCGAAAACATAGTGGTGTTACACCATTCCATCTCCGGCTGTTATGCGTACAACCCGCTCATGATCGATTGAACCGGGGGCAAAGTGAATATGCCATGCATCCGACGGCACAACCCCCGGTGCTCTTTCCGGCCACTCCAAAGCGACAACGGCTCCATTTTCAAGGTGTTCGTTGAACCCGATCGCATCCAGATCATCCGCGCCACCGAGACGATAGAGGTCCATATGCACCAGAGTGAATGCGTCGGTTTGATACTCATTGGCGATTGTGAAGGTCGGCGAAGTAACGGGGCGCCTGACACCGAGCGCAGCAGCGACCCCCTGCATAAAGGTTGTTTTGCCGGAACCGAGATCACCATGCAGCGCCACAACCACACCGGGTTTAAGCAACACCGCAAACTCTGCAGCCGTCCGCCACATCTCCTGAACAGAACTTACATTGATTATCTTCCGCATAAATGATTATCCCTCCGCATATGATGCAGTGCCGGAATCTCAAACAGAGTTTTTCAGCCACTCAACGAACTCATCCAGATAGCGGTCGAGGTAGCAGTCACAGAACGCCGAGGCATGCGGCATACGCAGCAGGCCAGGCAGCTTGTCATCCGCCAGCGGGGAATCTGCGGTGAGCGGTTCCTGGGCAAAAACATCCAGACAGGCTCCGGCAATCATGCCGGTACGCAGTGCATGTGCCAGTTCCTCTTCATCAACACAGTTGCCTCGACCGAGGTTATAGAGCACTGCATGACGCGGCATGGCTGCAAACACCGCGTTGTTCAGAAGCTTGTCGGTGCCGGTGTCGGAGGGCAGAACCGCCACCAGATGATCAGCCTGCGGCAGAACATTATACAGCTGTTCTATCCCCAACAGCCGATCGCAGCCATCAAACCAGACCGGGGGTGCACTCTCAACACGGCGTCGGATACCGGTGATTTTCAACCCCAGAGGCTTGAGCAATCTACCGATATGCTGGCCGATATGTCCGAAACCGAGGATAACCGCATGAGTGCCGGCAACAACTCTGCTTTCAAAAAGCGCTGGTCGGGGCCATAATTCTCCCTGAAGCTGATGACGCAAGGCTGTTAAAATTCCACGGTTCATCGCCAGGATCATTCCAAGCGCTGTTTCGGCCATAAGGGGTCCGTGAAATGTACCGTTTTTTATCTGCACATCTTCGGGAACCTGGATGATTTCAAAAAAATCACGCCCGGCCGCCGGAGTGCCGATCCGGCGCAGATGCGGAGCCAATGCGAACCACTCCTGTTTGAAATGCCAGGTCAACAGCGTATCCACGACCGGCAATATACTGATAAGCTCATCGCTGCTGCGGCACCATACAACCCGGCTACGCGGCAGTTCTTGCCTAAGTCGCAGAATGTGGTTCTCACGTACAGTGAACATCGGTATCCTGCTGTTCTGATAAACGGCTATTGTCTGTTGTTCCATATCGATCGCAGTTGTTTAGCACCCCCAAAACATGCGGCCATGCCACAGCACAAAACTGAGAGAAATCCAGCCACGTTCAGCGTTGTTTCATTCGTCCCATATTGTAGGTCTGCGGCGGTTGTTCGACTCCGATGCCGACACCTCTGTGCATCAATCGTTTGAGATCATTGAGATGTTTTTCATAGATCGCACGGGGATCGCAGTTGTGTTTGACACAGAGCGAGGCTGCCATACCAACCACCTCACCCATCATACCGGTGGTACGCATGACGCGAATTGTTCCCAGCGCGACATGCGTTACGCTGATATTGCGTCCGGCCATAAACAGATTATCCACATCCCGTGCGTAAAAGCAGCGGTAAGGGATAGGATACGGGTGAATCGGTATATGCTTGCAGATCGATTTAAATTCATTGCCGGGAAAATGAACCGTGTTTTTTGGATCGGGATAGTGAAGGTCGATTGTCCAGGTTGTGCAAGCCGTCCCATCGGCATAGACCTTATCCTGTATAAGATCCTGCTCCGTCAGAAGCAGATCGCCGACAAGCCGGTAGGACTCGCGCTTTCCGGCCACATAGGCAACCCAGTCGAGCTTGCTGTTAGCATACTCCTCTCTATGCTTGGAGCGGTTCTTCAGAAAACTCCAATTGGATAGCACCACCAGCAGACCGTAGTCGCGGACACGTTCAAATTCGTCAACCTGATGCCGATTCATGCCGGTCTCCCAGGTCCACTCCCCCATTTTGACCTTTTCACAGTTTTTATCATTGAATTTGATGCCCCAGTCTATATCGGGAAAATCGACCGGTGAATCCTGTTCTGTCGAGTACCACTGCACAGAGGAACCCATGGTCATACTGTCCGCCTGTTCGGGAGCAGTGGGTTCATTAAACTCCGCACGCGATTCACGTCCGATGCGATACTCCGCACCGGCAGCGATTCCGATGGAGCCGTCACCGGTGCAATCCGCGAACAGAGGAGCTGTCAAACGGGTTTCTATTCCGCTTTCGATATGACGTGCGATAACCGAACGGATACGTTTCCCATCCATTTCCACCCGCACTGCGCGGGTATTGAGGAACTGTGTAATATTTTTTTCCGCATCGATAACCGCCTGTTTACGATCATCCTCATACTGTGCAGCCGGTTTAGCATTCCCCCCCGCAGCGGGACCGATCTCGTTGACGACATCTCCCAGACGCGGATAAGGTCCGATATTTGTGCGACCTCCCAGATGCACACGCACCTCTGAGCTGTTGTTACCTCCCCACAACGGGCGATCCTGTACCAGTGCGACTTTCAATCCGAGGCGGGCGGCTGAGATGGCTGCGCAGACCCCGGCCACACCGCCGCCGCTGACAACAAAATCGAATTTCCGGGTGTTTTCGGGTGCGATCAGGGTATTCATCCGATAACGGAACTTCTCCAGTTTCTGCTTGTCATTCACCGGTTTCCACTGATTGTCGGTGGTGAGGAAAATCGCGTCGCAGCGTCCGTTGAAACCAGTCAGATCACGCAATGAAATCCTGGTGGTGCCCTTGTTCAGATGCGTACTGCCGGCTTTCTGCCAGACCCACTGCACACTGCCGGTACCCAATTCCCTGCCACAAGGTTCTCCATTGATCAGCAGGCGGAAGCGTCCGGCGGCGTTTGTGTCATTCCACAAAGCATTCCAGTTGCGTGTACGCACCCACAGATGATAATCACCTTCCTCAGAGATTGCAACCGAGTGGATAGCATCCGCAACCGGTCTGCCCAGACCATGCGCCATTAAAAAAGGCGATCCCATCTGGGCCATGAACTGCTGATCTACAACCCAGCCGCCTTTATCGGCGAATGCTTCGGCTTCAACCAGGATGGCGGCGGCATGCAAACTGACAGCTGTCAACAGTGACAGCGCAAAGAAACACACTCTTTTCATATTCATATTCATATCTATCCTTTCGCTTTTGAGGGGCATACACTGAAGCAGCGGCCGCAGGCCACACACCGTGTGCGGCCGGCCTGATGGAATTTAAGTCCTGCAAGACGCGAAAGCATCAACATACGGACTCCCAGCACTGCTCCGATAAAAATTCCGGACCACATACAGCCTTTGCGGAAATTGTTTACCACAACGGCGGCCTGTTCCTCAGCTACAGTCAGGGTGTGACCGCGGCGTTTAAAAAACTCTATCTCCGGATAGAGGTCATGATCCTTTTCAGGAACACTGCGCCAGTGTTCGACCATCTTGACAACCGGATGAAGACGCGCCACCGCACCACCCGAAAAATATCCGGCGGCGGCTCCTGCCATAACAACAAGCGGCAGCAGAAGCAGCAGATTGATGAAACGTTGGAACTGGCGTCCCCTCATCCTGTCGCTTGGTTCAGGCCGCGGCGCCTCTATGGCGTCTACCGGACACATACCGACACATAAACGGCAATTGACACACTCGCCCTCGGCGATCTGCACCGGTTTCCAAGTGACAATTGAACAAAATTCCAGCAATACACCATAGGGGCAGAAATAACGGCAGTAGGGACGGGCCACAACGGTTCCGATCAGCAGCACTCCCATACCGGCCAGCAGCATCGGTAATGCACCGGTCTGCCGGAAAATTCCGATAAACGGATCAGTGCGGCAGATAATAAAACCCGCCCCGTTGACAACACATACAACACCTAGGCAAAGCACTATCAACGGCACGATTCGCAAAACAGCATCGATTGCCCTAGGCACACGCAGCGGTTTGACAATAAAAAACTCCTGCAAAGCACCGAGCGGACAGACAACCGAACAGAAAACGCGTCCGTAAAAAAGCGCGAAAATCAATGGCAGCGCGAAAAAGAGGGCTATGGCGTAAGGAACGCCTCCGCCATGGAATGCGGCAACGGCCACATTTTGAATGGCACCAACCGGACAGAAACATCCTTTACGGACAAACCCGAACCACATAAGGCATATCAGGCCGAACAGCAATATCCAGCGACGGCTGCGGATACGGCGTACCAGCAGAACCGCCACACAGAGCGCGCCAAACAAAATCAGCAGATCAAGCAACGGCCCAGCCACAAACTCCGGTGCGGGCATCGAGACAGCAGGCGGTACATAATCGGTTTCAAACTGCGGCTTAGGAAACCGCGATGAAGCAGCGGCGGGCAGTGCCGTCGCCGACACCGCCGTGCAAAGCCATCGTCTCCAATTACAATAAAATATCTTTTTTTGCATTCAACTAACTTCGCGCGGCAGTTTTTCTTTCAGCAGATAACATTTATTTTCCGGCACAAGCTCAAAAGCATTCGACGGACAAACCTCGGCAATGCGGCAACTGTTGCAATGCACACAGAGATTATGGCGGACCTGGAGATAAAGCGAACCGTTACCGAAGTTCGTGCACCCTTTAACACACAGGCCACAACCGGTGCAGAGCTTTTCATCTACGCTGTATTCAAAATAGGGAGGCTCGATAAATTTTCGCTTGAGCGCACCCACCGGACAGATCTGATTTTCAGCAGCCTCATCAAGTCGCGGAGCATCGGGTTTGAAGTAGCCGAAACAAAGCTTGCAATAACCGCACATCTCGATAGCGTGCACACACTTGACCGCAGACTGCTGCAGCACGCAGGCGGTTTCACATTTGCCGCATTGAATACATTTGCGCGGATCAATCTGCCAGACAAGACGCGCTGAAGCCGATCTGCCGGATATTTTAGCTACAACAGCGGCAATCAGCACGCCAATGCTCCCACGCATAAACCATCCAACCGCTTTACGACGGGTTATATTATTCTCTTTGCTCATGTTACTTCAGTTTATCTTATGCCCAGCATGCCAGTTCCGATTCCGGTTTCAGCAGTTTCTCACTACATTTCACATGAGCTGATACGGATCCCATGTCAATGCGCATCGAGCCAGCTGCGGCCTGTGCCGACTGTGACATCGAGCGGCACACCGATATCATACACACCGCTCATAACCTCGCTGACCAGTTGACGCACTTCATCAACTTCATTCCGGGGAACATCAAAGAGCAATTCATCATGAATCTGCAGAACCATTCTGGTGTTCAAATCGCGTTCGTGCAGAACGCGGCTTATCCGCACCATCGCCAGCTTGATAAGATCGGCGCTGGTGCCTTGAATAGGTGTGTTGATGGCATTGCGTTCAGCCCCCTGTCGCGTCGCTCCGTTACGCGAGTTGATGTCGCGCAGATTGCGTCTCCGGCCCAGCAGTGTCAGGGCGTAACCGGTTTCACGCGCATCGGCGATCGCCTTATCCATATAGGTTTTCACCCCGGGATACAGACGGAAGTAGTGTTCGATCAGCTCTGCCGCCTCACGACGTGAGACATTCAAACGTTGCGCCAGCCCGAATGCCGATATGCCGTAGATGATACCGAAATTGACCATTTTAGCGGCACTGCGCATAGTATCGGTGACCGATGCAGGTTCCACGTTATAGACACGGGCGGCAGTTTCACGGTGCACATCAAGATTGCTTTTAAACGCTTCAATCATGCCGGAATCCTGACTGAATGCGGCCATGATACGCAGCTCAATCTGGGAGTAGTCAGCTGACATCAGCAGGTGATCATCATCACGTGCGACAAATGCCGCACGAATATGACGTCCACGCTCGGTACGGATCGGGATATTCTGCAGATTCGGGTTGCTGGAAGAGAGACGTCCGGTTTCGGTCTGGGCCTGACTGAAATTGGTATGCACCCGTCCGGTTGTGCGGTCGATCCATTTAGGCAGCTTGTCGACATAGGTGGATTTAAGTTTACTGCAGGCACGGTAATCCAGAATCAGATTGACAATGGGGTGGCGGTCACGGATGCGGATCAGAACATCCTCGCCGGTAGCGAACTGTCCGCTGGCGGTGCGTTTGGCATGTTCATCTAGTTTAAGGCGTTCAAACAGTACCTCTCCGAGTTGTTTCGGTGAGGATGGACTGAAATTGCTGCCGCCGAGATCGCGAATCTGGATTTCAAGCTGCAGCAGTTCTCTGTCGAGCTCACGCCCATATTCATGCAGAGCCGTATCATCGATTCTGACACCCTCATATTCCATAGCCACCAAAATGTGTATCAGCGGCTCTTCACACTCTTCCAAGGCCTTGAGGGTTTTGTTTTCTGTCGCTTTCTCGCGCAGCACACGATCAAGCTGCAGGGTAATGTCAGCGTCTTCCGCAGCATAATCACAAATTTCTTCGGGGTCCAGCTCTCCCATAGTTATCTGGGTAACGCCGCGTTTTTTTTCGCCGATCAAATCTGTGATGGGAATCGGCTCATAGTTCAGCAGGTTTTTGGCAAGATAGTCCATGCCGTGACGATCGGCTGCGTCGTTTACATAGTGCGCCAGCATACTGTCATGAATGCACCCTTTGACCTCAAAGCCGTACTGCAGCAGCACAGAAATATCAAATTTGATGTTATGCCCGACTTTGGTGATATTTTCATTTTCAAAGAGGGGCTTGAAACGTTGCAGAACAATGCGACACTCCTTCCGTTCAGCCGGGAGCGGCAGATACCAAGCCCGTCCAGTCTCGACTGCGAAGGAGAGTCCGACCAGTGAATCGCAACGTGGATTAAGACCGTTAGTTTCGGTATCGAAGGCCCATATCTCATGCGAATTCAGTACCTTCAGAAGGTCATCCAGCTGATCGGCGCTACGCACACACACATAATTGTGAGGAAGGTCGGAGAGTCGTTTGATTCCCTGTTCCTGCGCGGCTCCACTTTGAAAATCATCACCCAGTATTTTTTTACCGAGCGTATTGAGCTCATATCTACTCAGCACCTCCTTGAGAGCGGCCACATCCGGTTCGCGGTAACGCAGATCATCGAGTGTCACATTCAGGGGGATATCGGTTTTAATGCGTGCCAATTCAAAACTGAGGCGTGCTGAGTCGGCACCGGCACGCACCTTTTCACCCATCTTACCAGGCAGTTGACCAGCGTGCTCCAAAACATTTTCCAATGTACCGAACTGAGCCAGAAGTTTCTGAGCCGTCTTCTCACCCACACCGGGAATACCGGGAATATTGTCCGATGCATCACCCGCCATGCCCAGCAGATCGATCATGCGTGCAACGCTGTCGACACCCCATCTTTCGCAAACGGCGGCTTCATCGAACACCTCCGAAGGCGCACCTCCCTTTCCGGGACGATGCAGCAAAACAGAGGTGCCGACAAGCTGGGCGATATCTTTATCCGGAGTGCTCAGCCAGGTTTCCCAGCCCGCCGCATCTGCCTGACGGGCCAGTGTTCCCATAACATCATCAGCTTCATAACCGTCAACCCTGACCACCGCGATATTCAGCGCCTGTGCCAGTTCGATCGCCATGTTGATGCCGGAGGCGATATCCTCGGGCAGTTTTTCACGTGTCGCCTTGTATTCAGGGAACATCTCATGGCGGAATGTTTTGGTACGCGAGTCAAAAGCCAGAGCGATATGAGTGGGTTTGTACTCATCAAGCAACTGCATCAGGGCGGATGCGAAAACAAAAAAGGAAGAGGTGTTGACACCTGAGGTCGTCAGCCGCGGATTGCGCAGAAAAACGAAGTGCCCCCGGTATAGAAGGGGCATGACATCGATAACAAAAAGTCGGTTTTCAGAGCTCAAAACAAAAGCCTCATTCCCCAAATTTGCAGATTGTGCAGTGACGGCAGTCCAGTTCAAGCGGCTGTGGAGCCACACGCCCGCTCACACGCGCACCGAGCTGCTGCACATAATTTATAAAACCTATAATCAATCCGAGCGAAATAAACCCGCCGGCCGGCAGGACAAAGAGCATAACGGCATTCTTTTCATTGAAAACCCATGCAAAATCACCCCACACTGTAATAGAGCCGCTGCCGAGTGCTTCGCGGAAGGCTGCAATTACCGCCAGAGCGATTGTGAAGCCGATGCCCATGCCCAGTCCGTCGGCAATGCTGTAAAGAACAGCATTCCTGGAGGCAAAGGCCTCGGCGCGTCCGAGTATGATGCAGTTAACCACGATAAGCGGGATAAAAATGCCCAATTTGGCGTTCAACGCCGGAGTGTAGGCCTGCATCAGCAGGTCCACAATTGTGACGAAGGTTGCGATAACAACTATGAAGCAGGGAATACGCACTGCTGCCGGGATAACCTTGCGCAACAGCGAGATAACGACATTCGAGCAAACCAGCACAAACATGGCCGCAGCCCCCATGCCCAGCGCGTTTTCAACCGATGTTGTCACAGCTAGAGTCGGGCACATGCCCAACAGCAGACGAAAAATAGGATTTTCCCTGAAAATGCCACGAGTGAAATCGGACACAATTTTCACTTACTACTCTCCCAACTGCGGTATATTCGCCAAAATTCAATAAACAGGAAAACAAAACTGCCGGTTCTCATATTCAACCACCTCCGCTGTTCAGATATCACCCGGATTGAATCGGACAGACCCCGGCTCGAATTCGCTTTCTATTCTAGCATATTCGTGACCTTTAAACAACTACCGACCCAGCTCAATTTTTTCAGCTTCTGATTTGATTCCTTGTGTTTTGTGACAGGAGTTGCGAGAATAGCGGCAAACACAATTTTTAAGCGCAATTCAGCTTTTTTACATTTGAAGGAGAATTTATATGGAAAAACAGACACTTGATTTACTCCAAAGTCTCGTAGCGTTGCCCACCCCCACCGGATTTGAGCAGGATGGCATGGTGCTGCTGGGAAAATATCTGCGTCAGAGCGGCGTGGATGATGTCAGCATTGATCTGCATGGCAATCTGCGGGCGGTACTCAATCCGCAGGCGCCGCTGCGCGTTATGATCGAGGGCCACTGTGATGAAATCGGCTTCATGGTGCAGCACATCGATGACAAGGGTTTTATGTATATGTGTCCACTCGGCGGAGTCACGGTTCCCTCTGTGGCATCGGAACGGATTATCATCCAGGGGCGCAATGGCCCGGTTTACGGTGTTTTCGGGGTACGCCCGCCGCATCTGATGGATGCGGAGCAACGCAAGAAGCTGGCACCGCAGGATTTGCGCGACATCAAGGTGGATATCGGAGCGACCAGCAGGGACGATGCGCTGCAAATGGTTTCACTGGGCGATCCGGCGGTCATCGATGCCGGTTGGCACGAGCTGGGCAATGGAAGAGTCGCCTGCCGCGGCTTTGACAACCGCATCGGCGCTTTCATCGTGACCGAAACGATGAAACGGCTGGCACGCAAGAAACTTAATGTGGCGCTGCACATGGTGGCCAGTGTGCAGGAAGAGGTCGGTCTGGTCGGAGGACAGACCGCCGCCTACGAAATCAACCCCCACATCGGACTCTGCGTGGATGTGACCTTCGCTACCGACGCGCAGGATGAGGATCAGAAAATCTGCGGCGATATTCGACTGGGTGACGGACCCACGATAGCGGTGGGCCCTACCTTCCACAAGAAGCTGAACGCCTTTGTCGAACAGCAGGCCGGTAAAGCGGAGATCAAGCTACAGCCGCAGGTCCGCAGCCGCGGCAACGGCACCTGCGCCTGGGCTATGCGTCTGGCGCGCTCCGGCGCAGCGGTCTGCCAGTTGAGCATACCGTTGCGCTATATGCACAGTCCGGTGGAAGTGCTGGCTCTGGACGATGCCGCGCGGGTTATCGACACCCTTTGTGCCGCAATTGAAAACATGCCCGCCGATCTTAATCTGCTGCCGCAGGGAGTGCTCTGATCAGGAATTTCCTCGTGCCGCACATCCAACCGCCGATCTGGAATCGAGTTGCCGCCATGCCCTTTGTCGTAACATATCTGATAGACCGTTTCGCTCCCAGCGAAACGTTTATCCGCCGGGAGATTGAGCAGTTGCGCAGGCGCAACTGGACCGTTTTCACCCGAATGCTGAACGACAACGGTGACCAGCAACTCAACTTCGCTCTCTTCAGTTGTCCGGATGGTTTCAGAGTGCGTTTCTGCCGGGCTGCTGCCGGACGGATATTGGAAGAGTTGCCGCGCAATCCGCTTGTCGCGTTGCGAATTCTCAAAAGGCTGCCGCAAACAGGCACTCTGATAAAAAAAACACTTGAGAGTGAAAGTCGACTGATTCACTCTCAGTTTTCGGGTATAACCGCAGATATGGCCGCGATAGCGGCCCGTACACTGGGAATCAACTGGAGCTGTTCGGTACACGCCAGTGATATCTACACCGTTTCGCCCGCCGTAACCCGCCGGCGGCTTGCCAGCGCCGTCGCGATCGCCGCCTGTTCCCGCAAGGTGATGCAGGCAACAATTGATAACGGCATTCCATCCGAACGTGTGCATCTGATCCGGCACGGTCTGCCGATGAATGATTTTCCGCTCAACACGATCCGTCCGGAAGAGTTCATTTTCACGGCATGTCGACTCAACCGCAAGAAGGGCCTCGATACGCTGCTCAAAGCCTGTGCGGCACTGGCGGAACGCGGAATCGACACCCCCTGCGTTATCGCCGGAGCAGGAGCTGATGAATTCAAACTGAAAAAACTCAGAGGCGCGCTGAATCTGAATGACCGTGTGTTTTTCAAAGGTTGGCTCTCACAGGAAGAGACCCGCACTTATCTGCGCAACTCCATCTGCACTGTGCTTCCATCCCGGCGCGCCGCCAACGGCGACCGCGACGGTATCGCCAACATTCTGGTTGAATCCCTGGCACTGGGCAGCCCGGTCATAACCACCAACGCCGGTTCGGCTGACGAGTTTATCCAAAACGGTGTCAACGGACTGCTGATCGAACCTGACAACCATTTAGCGCTTGCCGACGCCATGGAGAAGGTTCTAAAATCGGAACCGTTACGCAGACAGTTTATTGAAGAGGGGCGCCGCACGGCTGAGAGCTGTTTCGACGGTGCCTCTAACATTCAGAAGATGGAAGTGCTCTTCGATCATGCGGTCAACCAGATAGGCCGGGTCTCAGGGTGCCCATCCGCAGAAAGCGAAGGTTGACAGATGAAAATTGCAATAATCTCTCTCAGCACCGTCGCATTGACCCTGGTCATCGGCTGTTTTAATCCGTTTTTCACTAATCCGCATTTCAGAGTCGAGGAATCCGGACTGAACTGGATCGAGGTTTACAGCAAGCAGATTCCGGGCGCACAACTGACCCGTCTGCGCATTGACGGCAGCGGCATTGTTAAGGTGCGTTCCGGGTCCAGTCCGCTGGTGGGCGACTCATACGCCAAAGACCCCGCCAATGCCAGCTGGGAGGATATCCGCAATTCGCAGCTTACAATTCCGCGGCAGGAGGTAGTTCAAATTTTTCAGGAGCTGGTCAACAACGGACTGTTTGTCGAGCAGAAGATGCAGGATGACTCGCCATCCAACCATTTGATCAGGGTATCCGGTAATATCGACAATCACACCGTGAACGCGATTATTTTTGATCCGGTTCTGCATGAGCACCTCAAATCACTCGTGATGCTCTTTGATCGTCCCCGACGCCGCCTGCCGTAGGAGCCCAAAACTAACCCTCAGATTCAACAATGAGAGCATTAACACATATTTTTTTCATCCTGTTCATTCTTCTCAGCACCGTATGTTCAGCCGGGCAGCTCTTTGTCGGCATTGTGGAATCGGACAGTTTCAGCAAGATGCAGCTAAGCCTCGATGCTTTCTGCGAGGTTGCCGACCTTCCGGAGTTCAAATCTTTTTTTTGTGACCGACTCACAAGCGCTGCCGGGCTGCCGGAGGCCAGAGGATTTGAACTTGATAAGCGGGTGCGCCTGATTCAGACGGTCGACCCCGCCGAACCGCTCAGCGCGGTCAATCCGGCCTATATCGCCGTGCTGCCCATCAGAGACGGCGGCGACGCCATTAAAAAGATGCTGGAAGAATCATATCGGAACCGAACCTACTGGCGTGATGATATAAACATCTACGAAACTCCCATCGCAACCAATCTCTGCCGACAGGTCGCAATGATACAGAGCGGCAGGTTCATCAGTGTCTCACCTTCAAAAAACGCTTTGCTGTGGCTCTGTGAAAACAAAAAACTTCTGACGGCTCCGCCGCTTGACCAGAGCGGCACTTTGCGCATGCTGATCAATCCTCCAAGGCTGGCCGCAGTGCTCAACACCAGAGATGACCGCCGTCTGATTGATTCTTTCAAGATAGTTGATATCATGCAGGAGTTTGAACTGTGCACCGGTGCACTTGAAATGGAAGCGCAGAGTCTGACCTTAACCGTGCAGGGTAGACCGCTCACAGGCTCGCCAATGGCGACCCTGCTGCGTAAACTGAACCCTCCTGATACCAAGCTGTTGAATCCTGCCTCCGAAAATTGTTTCCTGGAATCTATTTCACGCTGTGACGATTCGGAGCTCTGGCGTCGTTTCGCCCCCAATCTGCAGTACTCGCTGCTGCCGGCACTGGCCGATTTGAGTGCAAACTCCGGCTTGAGCGGCGAGCGGGCGCAGTATGTATGTGCATCACCTGACAGTACAGGGCTGATGTTTGTTCAGATCGAAACCCTCAGGGACACACTCTCCCTCAACAAGCTGATTAAATCACTAGAGCAGCCAAATGAGCAAAACGGCATAAGATTGAAAAGGGAGAGTGCCGGGCAGGATGACGGATCGGTTCGTTACAGGATAGCCATGCAGGCGGTGGAACACAACAGCAATAACAATTCATCGCACCTCCAGGCACTGGCTGCGCTTCTGCTGAAAAACGCATATCTGGAATTCCGGATTGTCGACAAAAAGCTGATAACGGTACTCGGTCCGAAAGACGCTATGAAACAGGTGGTGGCGGCACTGGACAAACCTACGGGCAACGCTCATCTGCTGCATGAAATCAATGTGCGCAACGCCAGTATTTCAAACGATTTGATGTGCGGCACTAAAATTCAGTGCTCCGGGTTGATTCGGTACGTTGCTTCAACCATTCCGCATATTACCAAAGAGCAACTCGACATCCTGCCCGAACCGGGATACGGCGTAATCTTTGCACTGGGCAAATCCGCCGATAACACACAGCTGTATGCATCAATACAGATATCGGCTGACGAGCTGTATGCCTTAAACCATGTGGTCAATGATTCACGCGAACTGATTCAGAAAGTTCTGATCTCCATGCTGATGAAGAGTATCGAGAAAGAAAACAGGTGAGTGCCCTTTTGCAGTCAGCAAGAAGGGCATGCCAGCGAGGTCAAAGGTCGGCTTGTCCGGCGAAGCCTCGACAAAGACGGACAAGCCGACCTCGGGTTCTGATTTTTTCAATCGCCTGCGGGAGTGAGAAATGCGCGGTAAAATCGCCTTGATCCGGTGGCCTGTGAAGCATCATGCACAAAGGACCACAAATCGCTGTTTGGCGTCGCATTGGCAATGACGGTCCAACTCTTGAGATCCGTGCTGGTTTCGAGAGTTATGGGATAGTACGGGGCAGTTCTGAGAATCAGCGTCACT
>JAGYOL010000031.1 GCA_018399555.1 Kiritimatiellia bacterium
GCGAAATCGTGGCCGATTTCACCGTCACCTCCGTTCCCGTCTCTCCCGTCGCTCCGGGAGGGGAATCAACCTTTTCGATCAGATTCGACCCCTCTGCGGGCGGAGTGCGCACCGCTACGGTCAGCATCGCGAACAACGATGCCAACGAATCTCCGTACACCTTCATTGTGCGGGGAACGGGGGGCGTTCAGGAAATGGCGGTGCATGGGAATTTAATCGAGATTCCATGTGGCGATCTCTCGCCGCGAACTGCAGACGGAACCGATTTCGGAGAGGTTCGTGCCGACGGTACTGTCGTGCAGCACTTCTTCTCGATCAGGAATTGCGGGCACGATACTCTGACCTTGACCGGCAACCCTCTGATACAGATTGGCGGAACGCACGCGGCGGATTTTGTTGTTTCGTCCACCCCGGACGAGAGTATCGAGCCTGGCTCGTACGACTCCTTCACGATCCACTTCACACCCGGTGGTGTGGGGTTGCGCGAGGCTACGCTCACGATTCCCAACAACGATCCGGATGAAAACCCCTACGTTTTCGCGATTCAGGGCACGGGCATCATGCCTGAAATCGCGGTGCGGGGCAATGGCTATGAAATTGCCGATGGAGACTCCTCGCCGAGACTCGCCGATGGTACTGATTTCGGAGAGGTCTCCGCGTATGTCGAGACATGTCAGCGAACTTTCACGATCCACAATACCGGCACCGCGGATCTCCACCTGACTTACGATCCGATCTATATTGAATTGCCGTTTTCCCCGTATTTTGATGTGACCGGCCTGCCGACCTCCCCAGTCCAGCCCGGCGGTAGCACCAGTTTTACAATCACCTACGCACCCCACTCCGCCGGCGTTCATGACCAGATCGTTTCCATTCGCAACGACGACAGCGATGAGAATCCCTATACCTTCACGATTCGGGGAACCTGTGTCACCCCCGAGATGCGGGTGACCGGGGACGGCGTTTGGATTTCCGACGGAAATACCTTCACCGCATACGATGATCTTACCGAATTTGGTTGTGTCCGCACCTCCGCACCTCTCGCCCATACGTTCGCGATCGAAAATAACGGGACAGAGGCACTGGCATTGACCGGAAATCCTCCGGTTCAGACCAGCGGCCCGGCTGCAGCGCAGTTTCAGGTGTCGCGGGCACCCGCGCTAAGCGTGGCCGCCAACGGGGGAAGCACGGATTTCGATTTGCGTTTCGCGCCTTCTTGCGGCGGTCGAATGACCGCTACGGTCGAAATACCGTCCAATGATCCCGGCTCGAACCCCTACACTTATGCCGTTGCCGGGTGGGGGCTGCAGGATATCAGTGATCAGGATCCCGTTGCGGGGATGGCAGCCACCAATGCCTATGTCTTTGACATCGTCTCCTGGGATTGGGCCTGCATGACGCTGACCCCATTGAGCGGCTTGTTCGATCTGAGTGTCTATAAAGGAGAACAGTTTAATGAGGGAGCACTCGGTATGTCGACACACACTCTGCAGACAACCGATTTTGTTGTCCTGAACGGTCATCTGCTTGGGTCAGGAGCTCATGCCGCCAAAATTTACGGTCCGGCCGCAGGCAGCTATCTGGTGGAGTGCGAAACATACGTCCCGGATCTGACAGTCGGTATAACCTATTCGCAGTATGCGTTTGAAGCGAATGATCGCGCCGATATGTACGAAGTCAATCTGCAAGGCGGGACGCGCTATCGCATTCGGGTTGAGTCGCAGAGTACGGATACTGTCCTGTATCTATTCAGTCCGAGAAAACAAAGTGCCACATCTTTAGACTGTCATGCTTTTTCTGATCGGGGAGGAGTCGGTGCCTATGAGCAGATTGAATTCAATGCGATGGATGCGGGCTTTTACGGCATCCTTGTTGTGGATCAGGAAGGAACAGGCGGCGGGTATGATATCAGCGTCAGGACCGGCCCGGAAATCAACATCTCCCAGGGGTTTGTTCCCGGGGGGTGCCAGATCGCCAACGGTGATGATTCGCCGTCGGAAGAGGATGGCACCGATTTCGGTGTCACGCCGGTAAACAGTTTTTCACCGTTGAGCACCTTTGTGATAGAGAATACCGGCGTTGCCAACCTGATGCTGACCAACACTCCGGCGGTGCGGTTCACCGGATCGGATGCCCTGGCTTTCAATGTGTTCGAAGCACCGTCCGAAACAATCATCGAACCGGAGGATTACACGATATTCCGTCTGAAGTTTTCTCCACATGACAGCGGGATGCACACTGCCACGGTGAACATCGCAAACAACGACGCCGATGAAAATCCCTATACTTTTGCTGTACGGGGATTCGCGGCCCATCAGCTTACACTTGATGAGCCCAAGTCGTTCACCGGAGTTCCCGAATATGCCGATTTCAACGGCGAGGGATGGATCGCCGTGGGCGCGAAATGGCTGGTTTCGCCACTAGACTTGCGGCTGAGTGCCAGTTCGAACACCACCTGGACGGAGGAATACGCCACCTCCGATCTGCCTGGAAACGTGACTGAGTTCATTGCCCGGAGCGTGCCTGACGGTGCTCCTTCCCATTACATCAAATTGGACGGGGATGCTGGCGACAGCGCCATGGAAATCGACTCCGATTGGAGCGAGCTCGTTACGGGCGATTCCCGCCAGATCACAATGTCCAATTTTGATGTTCTGGAGATGTTTGGTATCGAGTTGACCGCCGGGACGAATTACCTCGCTGCGATCGATGCCGCAGGGTTTCTGGGCGATCTGGACATGTCCCTGTTCATTCTGCGTCCTGACCGCACCTGCGGCAGCCGCACCGACTGTGATTGGAGCGCGTGCCCCTTGGCCGGGGCTGACCGGGCAGAGGTTTCCTTCACGGCACCGGTCAGCGGACGCTATATCGTCATCGTTACGCATGAAAGTGACCAGTCGCATTCCTGCAATCTTTTAATCAAAGAAAAAGCCAGGAATAACGGAACGTTGATAAAACTGAGCTGTGTTTTTTAATGCGTGGTTTTGCCGGATAATGTTATATTCAGATCATGTTCTTAGGTTTGTTCAGAGTAAGGCGTTTTTTAGGACGATTGGCAATATTTTTACTGGCACTCTTTTGTGCATTAAACTGGTTTGCGCGTCAGCCCTATAACTTTCAGCAGCGTTTGTACAGCAGGTTGCCGCAACCTGTTATTTACAAACTCTATCATTTCAGCAATCTTGCCGCGTCAATTACTGACTTTGCTGCTCTGACAGGCAGTGACTGTGCGGTAGACTACACTGACAAGTTGCCGGTGGAGGGGGTAGTCTGTGGTGGGTTGCCGTGTGATATGCGCAGCCGCAGAGATCCTGCCGGCACTCAATATCTTCGCTATACCGGTTTTACAGTCTGCTACGCGCCTGAGTTGCGTCATCCGCTCTGGGTGGCTTTCCGGATACCGAAAGGTGAACGTGAAGCTGAAAGGCCGCGTCCCGGTTTCAAACACGATCCCGCCGCACGGAACTGTCCGGCACCGGATGACTATAAAGGCAGCGGTTATGATCGCGGACACATGGCTCCCAATCATGCGATCGCTGCCTGTTACGGTCCGGAGGCACAACGCGAGAGTTTTCTGCTTTCAAACATCTGTCCGCAACGTCCCGGCCTCAACCGGGGAGCGTGGCGCAGGATGGAACATTTGGCAGTCGATATCTGGCCGGAACGTTTCGGCCAGATCTATGTGATTACCGGAGCGCACATCGGTGAGAACGGCGGACGATTGAAATCAAATATCCATATACCGGAAGGTTTTTACAAAATTCTGGTGGCCCAGCGGCAGGGAAAACTTTACGCACTTGCGGTTTACATGAAACAGTCCACTGGATATGGTGCCTTTCCCCGCACTAAAATTGTTTCGATTGACAGATTGGAAGAGATGACCGGACTCGATTTTCTACACACTCTGCCGGATAATATTGAAAATCGGATTGAATCTGAAGTGCCGACCCGTCTCTGGCCAGCAGGATGGAGAGGTTGTGTCCGTCTGGTTTTGAACTATTTCAGCGAACTTAAACGTGCTTGCAAATGATAATCATTTCAGGTATATTGTGAATGCATTTTCGGGGCAAGGTGATTATCGTGAGTGCTGCGGTAAAATTCCTGACCGGCGGTAGAGCCCGCGACTGACAGAGCGATCTGTCATTGATATGGTGCAATTCCATAGCCGACAGTACAGTCTGGATGATAGAAGATGCTTTTATATTATATTTTCAGCCCCGTTGCGTTGTGCATACGGGGTTTTTTTGTTTAGAAAGAGATGCGTTTATGAATACGAATGAAAATATGTTTGATCCGGTTGATGAGTGTATCGAAGCGTTTCGGCAGGGTCAGATGGTGGTCGTCTGTGATGATGAAAACCGTGAGAATGAGGGCGATTTAATTATTGCCGCAGAGAAAATCACGTCAGAAGCGATCAACTTTATGGTAACGAATGGGCGTGGTCTGGTTTGTGTGCCGATGACTGGTGAGCGGCTGAAAAAGCTGAATATTGAAAGAGCTCCCAGCCGGAACCGCGGTGATAAGTTCGATACCGCATTCACCAACTCTGTTGATGCGGCATCAGGGATAACAACTGGAATCAGCGCAGCAGACCGTGCCCGTACCATTCAGGTGCTTGCCGACGCAAGCGCAGAGGCCGATGCACTGGTGAGTCCGGGACATATCTTTCCGCTGGAGGCGCGCGAGGGCGGGGTGCTGGTGCGTGCTGGCCACACCGAGGCGGCCGTTGATCTGGCCCGACTGGCTGGCTTGACTCCCGCCGGAGTCATCTGTGAAATTATGCTGGCAGACGGTACCATGGCGCGCCTGCCGGATTTACAGCGGTTTGCCGCAGAGCATAAGTTTAAAATGATGTCGATTGCTGATTTGATTCAGTATCGACGCCGTCGTGAGAAGTTGATTGAATTTGTACAGGAGGTAAATCTGCCGACAGCCTTCGGCGAATTCAAGTTGCGTCTTTATAAATCCATACCTGACGGCATTGAGCACCTGGCCCTGATCAAAGGCGATCTCAGCCGGATTGATGCGCCGCTGGTCAGAGTGCACAGTGAGTGTCTGACAGGTGATGTTTTTGCTTCGTGCCGCTGCGACTGCGGCAGTCAGTTGCAATGTGCCCTGCGGATGGTTGAAGAAGAGGGCTGCGGTGTTGTCCTTTATATGCGCCAGGAGGGACGCGGTATCGGGCTGATAAATAAGATGCACGCCTATAAACTTCAGGAAGAGGGGTTGGACACGGTTGAGGCTAATATAAAACTCGGTTTTCCGCCGGATATGCGCGACTACGGGGTGGGAGCTCAGATTCTTGTGGACATAGGATTAACGCATCTCAGGCTGCTGACCAACAATCCGCGTAAACTTATCGGACTGCAGGGTTACGGGCTTGAGATTGTTGAACGGGTGCCGATTGTATTCGAACCCGGCGATCACAACCGCCGTTACCTCGAGACAAAAAAGAATAAAATGGGTCATATATTCTGAGAATACTGCTGCAATGGGAAAAGAAAGCGAGATGAAAATGAAAGAGATCAATGGACAGATAAATGCAAAAGGCATGAAATTCGCCGTGGTGGTAAGCCGTTTCAACAGTTTTTTTACCGAACAACTGCTTAGAGGCGCGGTGGATTGTTTTTTGCGTCATGATGGTTGTTCCGACGATTTGACCGTCGTGCGTGTTCCGGGTGCTAATGAAAGCCCGGTGGTTGCAGGCAAATTGGCGGACGGCGGTTCTTATAATGCGATTGTGGTGCTCGGTGCTGTGATCCAGGGAGCCACTCCGCATGCCGATCTGATCAATGGAACAGTGGCTCGGGCTCTTGCCAATATAGCAATCAAAACAGATGTTCCTGTGATCAACGGGATCGTCTGTACGCAGAACCTCGAGCAGGCGATTGAACGCTCTGGCACTAAACAGGGTAATAAGGGCTGGGATGCCGTCATGACCGCAATTGAGACGGTGGACGTGTTGAGAAGTCTCTGAAAGGATAAAATACTTATGGCGACACGCAGACACGGACGAGAATGGGCTTTGCAGATGCTCGTTCAGGCTGATTTAAATCCCGGTATGAATCTGGATATCACAATTCCCAAGTTTTGGCAGCAGCAATACACCTGCCGCATGGAGGACAAGCGTGAACGCGGAGAGAAGATTGTGGAAAACAACGCCTCTCCGGCCGATCAGGTGGCACCCTTGAAAATCAGGCTTTTCGCTGAAAATATCGTGCGGGGTGTGATGGAAAGGATTGATGAGATCGACGATAAAATCGAGAAATACACCCGTAACTGGTCGATCAACCGTATCGGTTCGGTGGAACGTAATGTTCTGCGCATGGCTTTTTATGAGTTGCTGCACTGTCCGGATGTCCCGGCTCCTGTTGTGCTAAATGAGGCTATCGACCTGGCAAAGTATTTCAGCAATGCGGATTCGGGACGTTTTGTAAACGGTATTCTGGATCAGCTGAATAAAGATCTGCATGGTAGCAGAAAATAACAGCATCGCAGTGTCGGACAGAAGGCTGCAAGTGAAACAATGAGCGAAGGTGATTATAAAACGGAAGATATACT
Organism: Kiritimatiellia bacterium; assembly: GCA_018399555.1. GTDB lineage: Bacteria > Verrucomicrobiota > Kiritimatiellia > RFP12 > UBA1067 > M55B167. The sequence goes on from JAGYOL010000031.1 coordinate 6,562, forward strand.
CTGGATGCAGCGGGCGATTGACCTTGCGCACCGAAGTGAGGGATGGACCAGGCCGAACCCACCGGTCGGTGCCGTGCTGGTTAAAAACGGTAGAGTGATCGGTGAGGGTCGTCATAAATTTGCCGGTGGTGATCATGCGGAGGTCGCCGCATTTGAAGCCTGTTGCGAGTCGGCGCAAGGAGCTACGCTTTATGTTACACTTGAACCTTGCAGCACACATGGACGCACCCCGCCGTGCACGGAGCGCATCATCAGTGAGGGAGTCCGCCGTGTGGTCATTGGCTGTTTGGATCGCAATGAGCGTCACAACGGACGTGCTGTTGATATTTTGAAAGAGCACGGGATCGAGGTTGATATCGGTATCTGCCAGGCACAGGCCCTCGAATTGGTGGAAGCTTTTTTCAAACATCAGGCAGAAAACCTGCCCTGGGTGACTCTGAAACTGGCCATGACCATGGATGGTTGCATCGCTGACCGCGAAGGTATCTCAAAATGGATCACCGGTCCGGAGGCCCGTGCCGAGGTGCAGCAGCTGCGTCGTCGCGCAGATGCGGTCATGGTTGGTTCACGCACTGTTGTTGCGGATGATCCGTCACTGCTGTGCCGTATCGATGGGGGTGAGAACTTGTTAAGAGTTGTGGTCGATTCCCGCAGTGTACTGCCGGCATCCGCCAAAATATTCACCGACACGGCCGCTGAGCGGACTCTTGTGTTCACCTCGGTCGAAACTCCCACAGCGGTTATCGATGCCTGGCGACGGTATGGTGCCGGTGTCGAACTGATGCAAACCGGAACTGATGGTTTTGCAGCTATCGGTGAAGTGCTGCATCATCTGGGCTCGATCAATCTAATGCATGTGCTCTGTGAGGGCGGTGGCGGCCTGGCCGCCGCACTCCACAACGCCGGCATGGTTGATGAGTATATACTCTTTTACGCGCCGCTGATATGCGCTGATCTGGCGGCCCGTCGCGGCTTCGCGTCGGAAAAAGTATGCCTGTTGAATGATATGAAGCGGCTTGAAACTGTTGCGATAGAAATGTGCGGCCAGGATATTATGGTGCGGCTCCGGCCTGTGAATTGACCGTTGCGGCATCACAGCCCGGCGTACCGTGCCAGTAATTTTAGGAGAACAGCAGCTATGTTCACAGGAATTATTCAGAAAACCGGAGTTGTCCAGAGGGTCGGCAAAGTCAATGATGGTTGGTCATTACAGATAGGCTGTACACCATGGATGTCAGAACTCGAAACAGGTGAAAGCATCGCGGTTCACGGTGTCTGCCTCACAGTCACCTCTTTCAATGTTGATTCATTCACCGCCGATCTGCTGGATGAAACCCGGGACAGAACAGTTCTGCGCCTTGTGCAGACCGGCAGCCGTGTTAATCTGGAAAGGGCACTGGCTATCGGGGATCGGCTGGGCGGACACCTCGTTACCGGACATGTAGATGAAACCGGAACTGTGCGGGATATGGCAAGCCGTAATCGCGACTATCTGCTGAGGATCGGATGTTCGTCATATCTGGCGGGGCAGAGTGTGTGCAAGGGATCGATCACGATTGACGGTGTCAGCCTGACCATCAGCGGACTAGGAGATGACTGGCTTGAGGTAAATATAATTCCGCATACCTGGCATTCAACAACGCTGTGTGAGCGCCGGGTCGGAGATCACGTCAATCTGGAGGGCGACATCATCGGCAAGTACATCGCGCGTCTGATGAACCGTTCGGATAACAGTGGCATAACGCAGGAGATGCTGCGGGAAAACGGATTTGTATAATGATACTGTCTCTTGGGCTGACACCCGCTCTGCAGAGGACTCTGCTTTTTCAGAGCATCGAATTTAACGAGGTCAACCGCGCCGCAGAGGTAATGGAAAGCGCGGCCGGTAAGTCTTTGAATGTCGCGCATGCGTTGGCGATCCTCGGTTGCCGCAGCGCGCTCTCCGGTTTTAACGGAGGTCATAACGGGGAAACGATCAGTCGCCTCCTTCAGCAGTACGGGGTTGAATCTGTTATGACTGCAACGCTGGCGGAAACACGTATCTGTACCACTCTGATCAACCGGCAAAACGGAGACGTCACTGAATTGGTTGAAGAGGCGCCTCAACCCTCAGCGGCCGAGATCAGAGATTTTGTCGACGCCAATCTGGAGCTGATTCGCAAGTGTGAAATGCTGGTGATTAGCGGAACTCTGCCACCCTATGCCGGGCATGATTTTTATCGGCAGTTTACAACTGTCGCTGCCCGCTGCGATGTGCCGGTTGTGATTGACTCCCACCGCGAAGCGCTGTTGGGTGTGCTCGAAGACCGGCCGCTTGTGACTAAACTCAATTTGCGTGAACTTGAAAAAACATTCAACCGAAAAATTGACAACGATGATTCCATCAGAAGCTGCCTTTTTAAACTGATTGAGCTTGGTGCGCAGAATGTTTTTATGACGCAAGGTGGCGGAAACGCCTGGATTGTCACACCGCAAAGGGTCGAAAAGCTGAAACCGCCTGCGATTGCGGTTCATAAAAATCCGATCGGCAGCGGTGACTGCACAACCGCCGGCTTGGCTTCAAAACTGATTGACGGCTTTTCTCTGACAGATTCCGCCCGTTTCGGACTGGCGTGCGGCAGCGCAAATGTCGAGAGTTACCTGCCAGCTGATTTCGAACGGCGGCGGGCGGTTGAGTTGTCTGAGCAGCTTTAGTCGCTATAATTTTAGTTTCTGTCGTAAAAAACAAGAATTTACGCTAGGGGTCGTAGCTAAATATTTGTACATTTGTGCAAGAATGGCGCACTTCAATTTGTAAGGCCTTTTTCAGGTTCAGTTAACGGAAAGACAGAATCATTGAGTATCTCCCGCAGCGGATCAAATACTTCACTGCAGTAGCCGGTATGGTTGTGCCGCGTCCAGCCCTCAGCGAATTCACAGTTGCCGCAAAGACTGCCGATCTGCCGCGCCCGATCAACCATGATTTCGATGTAGGAACTCATTCCCTGCGTGGCATCCAGCCACTCTTTCTGGCTGGCATGCTGCTCCAGCATCACACGTTTTGTCTCCATCATGCAGCCGACATCTACAACAAAGTCGGGCACGGTACGTCGTCTTTCCATATCCATGAGCGAGTGCGGCAGTGTGTGGTAGATCGCAACAGGTTTGTTGAAAGAAGCTTCCGGAGGATCGCTGATATAACCCGGCGCACCCCGATTGAAAGCAGCTGAACAGGTCAGACGTGCACTGAGGCAGTGATCTTCCATGTAGTCACGCAGTGCCAGTGTCAGAATTATGTCAGGCTGAATCCGTCGGATAACTGCCGTCACCTTCGCCAGTGAAGGCGCGTCATAGAAGATGCCTAGATCATCAAACAATGGCGGGTGCCATTGCGCATCTGCCAGTTGTGCGGCGGCGAGGGCTTCTTTCTGCCGGACACTTGCGGTTTCGGTTGCGGACATTGTTTCCGAACCGTAACAACCGTTGGCAAGGTTGCAGATGTGAATCTCCGCTCCTGCCGCCTTCAGCAGCAGAAGCGTTCCACTCATCATAAATTCAATGTCGTCCGGATGTGCCGCCATTGCCAGTGCTCTCATGTTATCTCTCCCTGATGCGTTCGCGCTGTGCAAAACGTAATATCTGTCAATTTAGCACCTACTCTTTCTTAGGGTAAAATCCCGCGAAACGGGATTGGTCTTCAACAATTCCGCTGTTCAACCACTCGATCTGAGAGGAGACTCGGATCGGTACTAACCGCAATTCTCTCAACGCCTGGCATGAACAGCCGTCGCCTTCGGCTATGGTTGTCAAGATGTCAAGAAAACAAAAATCCTGGGCTTTACATGTGATCCGAAAGTTGTTAAAATCTGAACAGTTTTGGGTTTTTGGTATCGACATTAGACAACCACAGTATAGCAGGTTTTAAGGTTGAAAATAGTTCGAATTATCATAAAACTCAAATTTTTTCTTTCTTTCCGTCACTGTAAGATATTGTAAATTGCCATACAGGAGTTCGTTATGAGTGGTGTCAAGAGAAGATTCTGGTTGCAGATTGTCGTTTTTTCATATCTCGCATTGCAGAGTGTTCTAATCTGCCGGGCGGGTGTTTTTTCCTCATCACTGCCTCTGGGCAGTGGTGATCTGGATGACGCGGTCGGCTTGTCGGCAGCTAAGGACTACACCCATGCTTACACTCTCAATGGTGAGAATGTCACGATAAACGGTGTTGATTTCACAGGAACCGATGGCACCAATATGACCGGTGTGGCCGGTTCTTTCGCACTGGACGGCTTCGGTTCGTTCACCTCCGGCGGCAGTGTGATCGGTGAGGGCTCCGGTTTGAATACGCTTCTGAACGGATTTCTACATCGCGGGCTTCCCGGAAGAATTACCCTCCAGAATCTTATTCCGGGTGAGAGCTATGTGTTGACCTTTTATAACAAGGCCTGGGGACTCAGCGGCAACCGTTTTCAATGGCTTACTTCTTCAAGCGTTGCCGGTTCGATCTTTGATCAGAACCGGGGAGGACAACCCAGTGCCAATCTGCTGCGTTATACCTTCAGCGCCACCGGCAGTGTGGAGTGGGTCGAGTTTGATCCTTATTTAAATGGCCCGATGCATCTCTACGGTTTTTCAAATGAGCGACTCTTTAATAACGCCTGGATGGAAGGATCGATATGGAACACTGCCACCTGGCAGAGTCAGACAGTGCCCGATGCGGCGGGCGCAAATGCTCTCCTGCCGGAACAATCTTTGCCGACCTCTGTTGAAGTCGCCGCTGATATCACTCTGGGACATCTCGCCCTGGCAGGCTCAAATCCCTGGACAATTAATGGAGTCGGGCTGATCACTTTGCAAGGTGATCCGGGCGGAGTCTCGGTTTTGAGCGCAAATGCCGGCAGTCACACCATTTCAAACAACTTTGCAGTCGCTGACGATGTGGTTAAGCATGGCGAAGGTAAAATCACGTTTTGCGGGTTGGTGACCGGTTCAGCAAAATGGTTTGTTGAACGCGGCACGATCGCACTAGCCGAATCCAATGCGCTGGAGAGTGCGACTGTTATGGATATCGCCTCTGAAGGGCAATTGGAACTGCTGCACAGCAGCACGCAGCGTGTCGATTTTCTGTATTTGGACGGAGAGTTGCAGTCTCCCGGACTCTGGGGTGCTTCCGGCAGCGGAGCGGCGCATACAACCGACCGACTGAGCGGTTCCGGTCTGCTGTTGGTGCGCGGAGGTAGAGAAACCGGCACTCTTGATTTTTCCGGTAATCTTGGTGGCGGCAGTTTCGATGCCGCAGTCGGATTGGATTCCCAGCTCAATTACATCTGTGCTGTTAATGTTAACGGGGACCCCTTGACCATCAACGGAGTTGAGTTTAACGGCTACAGCGGTGTTCCCAATCCCGCCGGGGCAAACTTCGCTACAGATAATTTCGGTAATCGCGAAAATCGCGTTCAGACAGCCGTAACCGGAAATCTCGGTTTGCTGGTCAACAGTTTTAACTACGGCGGACTCGCCGGGGATCAGCATCTCTATCTTAACAATCTGATTGCCGGGCAGAGCTACACATTGAATCTCTATCATAGAGTATGGATCGACGATGGCGACCGCACCCAGATTATTACAACAACCAGCGGAGCGGAGATCACAATCAATCCTGATGGTGGTGATGTAGATACCTTCAGCTGGCTCAAATATACCTTTGTTGCTTCGCAAAGCAGAGAAACAATCACCTTCCGGCGACAGGCTACGGGCAGCTATCATCTTTACGGTTTCACAGTGAGTGCCGAAGCACTCAGCGGTTATCTGGAGTTGACCCGTCGTGACTCCGGATCGCAATCGATCGAGAGTGATCCGCTTGCGGATTACCAGGTTCTCGAAGGCACGGGTGCAGTGGCCGATCTGATGCCGGCTTCCGGTTATACTGCGATAAATTCGCTGACATACACCGCTGCAGATGGAGCAACTACGCTTGATCTTGACGGAAAAACATTGGCACTCAATAATCTGATAACGTCAGACGACTCCGGCGAACTTACGGTTTCCGGCGGAACCCTGACAACGCCGGTGTCAAATCTGGTGGTTGCAGCGCAGAGTACCAATGATCTGATAATTACTGCTGTGATTGATAACCATGATGCACCTCTCGCATTGTCTAAAACCGGTGCCGGAACTTTGACTATTGCCGCCGAAAACTTATATTCCGGCGAAACCACTGTTGATCAGGGAACCCTGCGGGTGGTCAACGGCGGCAGCATCGGCAGCGGTGAAGTAAATTCAGATTTTGTGCCTGTCAATTGCAGCGCGTTGTCGATACGTAATTCCACATTGGATATTTCAGGAGGTTCCATCTATTCGGGCGGGGGTGAAAAATATGAGGGAGCCGTTGTCGACCAGAGCGGCGGTACAATGTATCATGCAGTGGACTTCGGCCTTAGAGATACGCTTTTCAACCTCAGCGAAGGTCTCTCATATTGCAACGGGAATGTAAATCTGGGCCTGTTCGGTAACATTGAATCGATTGTCAATATTTCAAACGGACATGTCGCTGACTGGCGTACCCTTCAGAGCTCCGGCGGTACGGTGCGCATGAATCTGACCGACGGCGGCACACTGCTCTGCGATGAAATCAATAACAACGGTGCCGACAGTACTCTGTATTTTGACGGCGGTATACTTGGAGTCAGCTCCAAGGATGCTTCGCGCGCGGTTGACGACTGGATCGAAACAGGCACTTCAATCGTGATTGCGGATGGCGGCGCGATTATCGAAACCGATGCCGGTCATGCCGCCATCAATCAGCCCTTTATCCCAAGTTCAGGATCGGTTGGCGGTCTGACAAAGCGCGGTGCCGCAACCCTGACGCTCGGGGCTTTCAGTACCTACACCGGTGCTACACTGGTTGAAGCAGGAACCTTGAAAATGAGAGCACCTGCTTTGCTGGTCAATGCCGGCTTTGAAATTCCACCTCAAATCACTTGGAGTTATCAGGCTGACGACGGACTGCCCGGCGGCTGGGCAATAAGCTGTTCAGCGGATAATATGCATCAGGGTGGATTTACCTGTGCTGGCACCCCCTGGGTGGCGGCAGGTGCGATTCCTGAGGGATTGCAGGCAGCCTTTCTCCAGCGTGAGGCGCATATGACCCAGGATGTTTATATACCGGTTGCCGGTGAATATCGGATTGATTTTATGGCGGCTAACCGCAAGGATAAAGTTCCTGTGGGCTTGGACCTGCTTCTGCAGGGAAATCTTAAGATGTCATGGAGTTACGCGGAGTTTGAAAACGGCAATGTGTTTAAGAGTTATTCGACTTCACTGGGCTATCTGACCCCGGGAATGTATCAGCTTGAATTCGCCGGGACGCGTCCGGATGAGCTTGACCGCGCCACCGCCATCGATGATGTGCGTCTTGCGCGTGTTGACGGCTACAACTGTGCTCCCCTGCCGAGCGGCACCGATCTGGATGTTGTTTCCGGCGCTACGCTGGATTTCAATGGAACCTTGTTGGACGCTGCCTCTGTCAACGGTGTCGGTGAACTGCGTAACAGCTCCGCAACCAACGCACTGCTGATAGTCGGCGGCAGCGGAGCAAGCTCGGCTTTTGCCGGCACGATTGGTGACAATATCGCACTGATAAAACAGGGTGCAGGAACATTTGTTCTGGGTGGCTCCAACACCTCCAGCGGTGCTGTCAGTGTTGAGGCGGGGGTGCTGCAGCTTGCTCCGCCTGATGTCGCAGTAATGGTCGGGAATCACTCCTTTGAAACCTACGATGTGTTGGAATTTGGTGGTTGGGGCTATGAACCCTCCGGGGCCAGCTGGGTTTTCAGCAGCAGCGATGTTGATGCACGCAGCGGTATCGCGAGGCCCGGTTCGCCCTGGGTCGCGAGCGGTGCGCAGATTGACTCCGACTATACCGCCTACATCCAATCGAAAGGGGGTTCCTGCGGCACGGTCACAACCACACTGACTGCGCCCCACTCCGGTTGGTATGTGATCGAATTTCTGGCTGGCAAACGACCGACCTACAGCGGCTCCCCTTTGAATATTAAAATAGATGGAGTTACGATGTTCAGTATCGCCGCAGAAGAGTTCACCGATAACGGCGCACTCTTAAGCGGTCTGGCGGTGATGCGTGAAGGAGAGAATATCCTCGTTTTTTCAGGACAGGACATGGCTGGCGACCAGGCCACATGGTTTGACCGGGTGGTTGTGCGATCGATCGGCGGAGCTCTCCCTGATTGTGCTGAACCCACTCTCGCATCCGGCAGTGTGCTGGATTTAAACGGCAACACCCAGACGCTGAGTTCTGTCGGAGGTGACGGCACAGTCAGCAATGGAACGCTGGCGGTGACCGGCACCATCGCGCCCGGCGGAATCAACACAATCGGTACTTTAACCATGTCCTCGTCACCCGATCTGAGTGCCGGGGTAACTCTGCTGATCGATCTGGCTCAGAGTGGCGAATGTGATCTCCTGAGTATCGGTGATGACCTTGATATCAGCACAGTCGAGCTTTCGGTAACCGATACCGAGTTGCTGGATGTGGGTGAAAGCTATACAATTGTCGCTTGTGACGGAGAATTGAACGGAACATTCAGTTTATCCAATCTGCCGGAAAACTGGTATGTGAGATATGATCGCAACAAAGGGACGGCAACCATAACCTTTCCTCAGGGGTCGGTTATAACCATACGCTGAGTGCCAGTCGCCACGCTTATGGCCGGGACAAACCTGTTGTTTCGCGGCGTAAGGTCGGTTTGTGCCCAAATCCCGGCGTTCGGCGTTTCCTGTTTAAAATCCGATTGAGGATCCTGCAGTACATCACCCTTGAGCACGATAAATCCGGCCTGCTCTCTGATGCAGCTTTGCTCAATATCCTCCATTACGAATGCTTTAAATTTTTACGGGGTAGATTGTGCCAGAGAAAATTGATACAATAACAGTTATTGAAAGGATTGAACTCCCGGAGCATTCTGACAACCGACCGAGTTCACTGTCTCCATTTTGTGTTCAAAGCTTTGTGATTTACTCAAAATTATGCGATGAGGTTGAAGTATGAGAACTTATGCGGCAGGATTGGATTTCGGCACAAATTCGGTGCGTGCGGTTATCGTGCGCACCGATAACGGAGAAATAACCGGTTCAGCGGTTTTTAACTATCCATGCGGCGAGATGGGGGTGCTGGTAGATCCCGCTGATCCCAATGTAGCCCGCCAGAATCCCGCCGATTATCTGGCCGGCATTGAATTCACCTTGAAAACCGCGCTGGCCGAAGCACAGGTTGCCGATCCGGAGTGCGCCGACAGGATTGTCGGACTTGGTGTCGACACCACCGGCAGCACTCCCATACCGATTGATGCCGCTGGCAGAGCACTCGCACTCAAAGATGAGTTTAAAAACAATCTCAATGCCATGGCCTGGCTCTGGAAGGATCATACCGCCCATTGCGAAGCCGCTGAAATCACCGCTGCCGCGCAGGCATCACACCCGGAATATCTGGCAAAGTGCGGCGGAATCTATTCGTCCGAGTGGTTCTGGGCGAAAATCCTGAAATGCGCCCGCACCGATCGGCGGGTTTTCGATGCCGCCGCCGGCTGGGTCGAGCTGGCCGACTGGATTCCCGCCGTGCTGACCGGCACAACCGCTCCATCTGAAATCCGACGCTGCATCTGTGCCGCCGCGCACAAAGCGATGTTCCATCCCGATTGGGGTGGTTATCCGGCGCACGATTTTATTGCCTCTTTTGACAACGCTGTTCTGGTGGCACTGCGCGAAGCACTGCCCGACACAACCGTCAATATCGCCGACACCGTCGGGTGCCTGACACCCGAGTGGGCGCAGAAAACCGGGTTGCCGGAGGGTTTGCCTGTGGCCGGCGGCGCTCTGGACGCGCATCTCGGCGGAATCGGCAGCGGTATCCGCCCCGGCACAATGGTCAAGGTTATCGGTACCTCAAGCTGTGATCTGGCTGTTGCGCCGTTCAGCAATGAACTGACCGACATACCGGGTGTCTGCGGTGTGGCTCCGGAGTCGATTCTGCCGGGCACATACGGGATTGAAGCGGGGCAGTCGGCGGTCGGCGACATCTTCAACTGGTTTGTACACAAACTTCAGCCGGGCGGCGGCATGGGGCATGCGGAGCTGGATCAGGCTGCCTTGCGTCTGAAACCGGGTGCCGGCGGTCTGCTGGCACTTGATTGGAATAATGGCAACCGCACTATCCTGGTTGATCAGCAGCTTACCGGAATGATTCTAGGGTTGACACTGCACAGCACACCTGCTGAAATTTTCCGTGCGCTGGTTGAAGCTACGGCCTTCGGAGCCCGTATGATCCGTGACCGCATGACGGAATACGGTGTTCCGGTTGAGCGTGTGATCAACTGTGGCGGAATCGCGAAAAAAAGCGCACTTGTCATGCAGATATATGCCGACGTGCTGGATTGCCCGATGCTGGTGGCTGGCAGCGAACAGGCCTGTGCACTCGGATCGGCAATGGCTGGCGCGGTCGTCGGCGGAGCTCATCGCGATTTTGAACAGGCTGCCGCTGCTATGACCTCTCTGGATGCACTTGAATACACGCCGGTGAGGGAGAATGTCGCGGTCTACAACCGCCTGTTTCAATTGTACCACCGCCTGCATGATCTTTTCGGAACACATGAGTATGCCGAGAATCAATACGAGGTTATGAAGGAGCTGATTTCCATCCGTGAGTGCAGCCGTGCCACGACAAATTGAAATATAGGTCAAACAAACTGCATGCGCACTGATAAAAGGCGGGGGAATAAGGGTAGCAATGGGGGAAGATGAAAAACTTTTCAAAACATAAGCAGCTGCTACACAAAGGCAAGTGGGCTAATGCTGATATATACCGCGTAAATCGCGGTGGCAAAACCATGATCTATAAAGGTTTTGACAACCGTTCCTTTCTGGTGCGCTGGACAATCGGTACCCTGCTGACGCAACATGAAGTTCGCAATCTGCAGCGTTTGTCTGAATTGGATGGTGTGCCCGGCGATGTTCAACCCTGCGGACCTCCTTACGCTCTCTGTTCACAATATGTTCAGGGCACTACCCTGGGAGACAGGCATATCAAAGAAAAACGGTTACCGCTGAGCTATTTCCTGGAGGCCGAGCGGCTGCTGGCTGCGATACATGAGCGCGGTGTTGTTCATCTTGACCTGCGTAAAGCAAATAACTGGATGATAAATCAGGCCGGCAAACCTGTGATCATTGATTTTCAGAGTGCTGTGGATATCACCCGCCTGCCTGCTCTGATGCGGAAAAAATTGTGTGAAATCGACTATTCCGGCCTCTATAAGCTCTGGGAAAGAGTATGTGATGAGCCGCTTGATTCCGAGCGGCGCAAGTTGCTCGAACGCGTCAACCGCATGCGTCGGTTTTGGATTTTCCGAGGTTATACCCTCAAGCGAAAAGCGGTTCGGAAGCGGTCTGCTAAATTATCGACTTAGGAAAGGATAGATGAATGACCTGTATGAAATCCATTGCGGGTTTAGCGACACTGCTTTCTTTGTGTGATCCGCTATGTGGCGCAACAGACGACAGTGCTTTCAGTTTGTGGCGTTTTGAAAACAATCTCGAAGATTCAGGAAATAACAGTTGCCGGATGTTTGCCCGAAAGGCGCTTTTTACCGATGGTTTTGAGGATTCGCGCGCACTTTACCCTTTAAGCAGTGTTGTGGCGCATGACTCCTCCCGGCTGCGGATTGCTCCCGGTTTCAGAATTGACTGCCGCGTGCGGTTTAATAAACTCAAGCCCGGCCGGGGCTGGAGCAACATTGCTATGAAGGGAGATTACACCGATGGCGAGTATGTTCTGCGCCTCAATGGTGGTGAAGAGGGGGGTAATTTCGGGTTTTTCATCAATACCGGCAAATGGGAACCGCGCGTTCAATCGACGGAGCCGGTCCAATCCGGTCGTTGGTATGACCTTTCAGCAGGTTGGGACGGAACCAATCTCTGGATGGAAGTTAACGGTAGGCGCAGCTCGGTTGAACGCCGCGGCAGTATTAAAACAAATCGTGACCTCTTGATGATCGGCACCTTTGACGGTGCGCTTGATCAATTGGCGATTAGTAATCCCAATGCCCGACAGGATGAAGCAGCCCGCTGGAACTTCGATGGTGACTTGAAAGACAGCTCCGGTAATGGTTTTGACGCTGCCGGTAAAAAGCGTCTTTTTGCCGATGCCGACCCCAGAGGAAAGGCTCTGCGAGCTTATCCTGGAGCAGTCCAAGTGGAGCATAAGCCTGAGCTTGCATTGGCGCCAGGCCTGCGTATCGAGTGTTCATTGCTGCTCGAAGAACTGCCGGGCAGATTCACCACCCTGCTCAGAAAGGATGGCGAATATATGCTGCGTGCCGATAAAGGTGAAGGTGGCGTTCAGCTGAATTTCTTTGTTTTCGCTGATCAGCGCTGGTCTCCGCACCTTGGCAGTGATGTCGTGATTGAAACCAACCGCTGGTATGATCTGGTCGCCCGCTGGGATGGCCTGCAACTGACCCTCGATGTCAACGGCAGACGTTCCGAACTGGTGCGCTCCGGTCAGATCACCGGACGAAAAGCACCCTTGGAAATTGGTAATTTCAAAGGTTATATTGATAATCTTGCGATTGAAAATCTACGAACTCCGGCAGTTACCCTGCGCGATATCAGGGGTTCTTCGGTCTTGCCGCAGGCCGGACGCAGTGAACGCATTAGCGCAAAAGTCCATAACTTCGGCAGTGAGGCCACCGGCTGCAAAATACACCTGATTCTGCCGGATGGCGTGAGCTGTGCCGATTCAACCATCTTCGATCTCGGCGATCTGCCCACCGACAGCTCGCGTGATCTCAGCTGGAATCTGCTGGCCGACAGGAGCCTGACAGACGATCTGCGATTTGAAATCACCTGCGATCAGGGACGTCAAGCCGCAGTCACACATCTTTTCGCTGTTTTTCCAAAGTCCGACAATGAATTCGGCAGTTATGAATGGACTCCACCCTTCGAGAATACCAAGAGTTGTTTCTATGTCGATTCACTGACTGGAGACAATGCTAATGACGGACTTTCACCTCAGAGTGCCTGGCGCGATTTCACCCCCGTTAACGGCAGGGTGCTGGGGGCGGGTGAGCAGCTGCTGATCCGTCGCGGCAGTGTGATCAATCAGGAACTGACGCTTGATGTCAGAGGCTCTTCCAATAACTGGGCCCGCATTGCCGCCTATGGCGATGGACCGCGTCCGACGATCAGGCGCAATCGCGATATCCGTGATCGCTGCGCTCTGTTTATCAACCCCGAGTATCTGCATCTCAGCAATCTGATTTTCTGCGATGCCGCCAAGGGGTTGATTGTTTATTACAGCGAGAAAGGTCATCGCGGACTGTTGATCGAGGATTGTATTGCGCATCATATTGAGGGCCTCTACCGCAATGACGCTCACGGTATTCCCGGCTGGTCATATCTCGAAGCACCCTATCGGGATCAGCTGCATGGTTCCGCCGGCATAGGCCTCAGCGGTGCCTGCGGTGAGGGCATGATCATACGCGACTGCGAGATGTTTCAATGTTCCTGGGGCTTTTATGTCACCGGCGACAATGTGGTGATCGACCGCGTCTTCTGCCATGATAATTTTGTTCTCAATACATCGCCCCATCCCGGTATGGTGAATGTCAGCCGCGCCCGTTTGCTGCGCAGCATCTTCGACGCCTCCGGCTACCATGCGTCGGCCGGCACTATGGGAATAATGCTCGTTAAAATGCACTCGCTGCTGATCCGTGATTGTCATTTTCTCAATCAGCCCGATTCCGGCTGCCACGATGAAGGAGGTATCGATTTCGAGGGTGGCGGCTACGGTGCGCTGGTTGAAGGCTGTACCTTCCGTAACAATGCCGGTGCCGCGATCGAGATGCTCGGACTTTCAAAACCTCAGGGACGCAATATCGAAATCGCCAATTCCCGCTTTTTCCGTAACAACGTGGCACTGAAACTCGGGCCGTCCGAGATATTCCTCTGGGGTAAATCCAAAAACCCGGAGGTCTGCTGCAGTACCGGAGTTATTCGTGACAACGGATATGTTCTGCATCCCGGAGTGACATTTTTCACGAATCAGGCCCCGTCACTGATGAGCTGGTCGCTCAGCAATAACCGGGAATATAACTCCATCGAAGCTCTGGATGCAGCCATGCCCCGCAACAACCCGCCGCAACCCTCTGCCGGCAGTGAGATATGGAGCGACTCCCGTACGGTTATGCTGGATGGCAATGTCACGGATGACAATCGTACCGACCTGCCGCTTGAAATTCGCTGGGAACTCATCGAGGCCCCCGGCACGGTTGATTTCAAGGTTCACGGGCGTGCTCGGACAGAAGCACTCTTCAGTGAACCCGGCGACTATCACTTGCGTCTTGTCGCCGACGACGGCGAGCTCTGGCGGGCCGCGCACACCGCTGTTCATATTCTGCCTCCCGGTGGCAAGGTCCGGCGTGCCTGGGATTTTGCACGGCCGCTGGATAAACAGGGCTGGAGCGAAGAGAATCTCGGTACGCAGTTTAAGGAACTTAAACATACCCACTCATATCCCGTCAGAGAACCCGCCGGAGGGTTTTATGTAATCGCAATGGAAAACGCCGTTTCTCCTGCACTGATTTCACCGGATAATTTGAAGTTGAATGCCGAAGATTCCCGCAGTGTGGTTATCCGCTGTCAGAATCATACCGCTTGTACGCATATGCGGGTGCGTTTCATTACATCCGAAAAACCGCAGTGGGATACGCGCAGTAAAATCTTTGCGGTTCAACCCCTCGACAATCGTCCCGCTATTTACACAGCGGATATGAGTGATGTGC
>JAGYOL010000032.1 GCA_018399555.1 Kiritimatiellia bacterium
CGCTCTCGCAGAGTGGATCGCCGCTCTACCTGCCGCCGGACGTCCGGATGTAATCATACTTTCCAACGCTCTGCTGGCTGGATTGGCTGAACGTCTGAAAAAGGCTGCGAATGCCCCGGTACTCTGCTGGCTGCAGGATGAACATGTCTGGACCGATGCCATGCATGCGTCGCTGCGGAGTGCCGTGATAGCTGCTATGCGCGCCGATGCCGCAATGATCGACCGCTTTATCGCGGTCAGCGAATATTACCGCGTATATATGGCCGAGCTGCTGAGTGTGCCGAGCGGGCATATAAAGGTCGTCTATCCCTCAATCAATGCCGCACAATATCCTGTACCTGACTCCGGCAGTGGCGTCCGTCGTATCGGCTACCTCTCAAGAATTTCCGACGACGAGGGTTTCGGAACACTGGTGGATGCTTTCATCCTGCTTCACAGATCAGAGCGATTCAGCGATGTGATGCTCTGTGCCACAGGCGGACCTTCAGCCGATCGAAACTATCTGAAGCGTCAGATGCGCAAGTTGCGAAGTGTCGGACTGGAAAATTCGGTTGAGATTTCACCAACCCGGTTTGTGCACGACAGCCGAGGTTTTCTGTCCGAACTGAATATTCTCTGCGTTCCCGGCGGAGACCGGCCGGAGGCGTTTGGCTACTATGCGCTGGAAGCCATGGCCGCCGGTGTTCCGGTGGTGCTGCCGGCACAGGGAGCCTTCCCAGAATTTATTGATGAGAATTCCGGCGGTGTTCTGGTTCAGGATATGACTCCCGTCGGATTCGCCTCCGCCCTTACGGAGCTGCTCGATACACCCGGCAAATTAAAGTGTCTCTCCGAGTGTGCCGCCGCAACCGTGCGCGCACGCTTCAGTGAGAAGCTGATGGCGGAGGCGGTACTGCGTGCTGTACGAATGTGTTGAACTGTTATTTGTCGCCGAGCCGCTTGATCTTGAATCGCTCAATCGTCGGGGTGGCGCGGCATTATCGTTGTGCTTGCCCGTCCGTTACCTGTTATTGTGGCGCGGCATTATTGCTGCGCAAGTCGCTGTTCGGATGAGCGGCGCGCGTCTCATACAGCCTCAGATGAAGTTCGCGTGCTGCGCTGCTCAGCTCCGGATAAACCGAGTCGGTTTCGGTTATGAACCCGATATTGTAGTTCTCCCCGTCGCCACGTCCGGTCAGCGGTTGATCCTTGTATTGAAACCAGTGAGCACCGACACACCAGGAGGCTCTGGCGGCACATTCGACGTATTCAGTATATTTGCGGGCCCGCTCCGCCTGATTATCGGCCTTGCGCAGCCCGGTGTGAAACATGCCACGGTCCAGCGCGCCAAAATGAAATTCACCGATAATTACCGGGAAATCATGCGCTAGAGCTAGTTCATCGACCTGACGCATATCCGGCAGATATTCATAGATGTTGAATGAAACGACATCGCAGTATTTGGCTGCGATTGCCACCACCTCAGGCGTGAAACGTCCGCTGAATCTGGGTCCCAGATAGAGGATTTCAGGATCGCATCTTTTCAGAGCATCACGTGTCTTGCGGAAATAACACTCGGCGATCATCGCTTCGAGCGCCAGTATATCCTTTTCCGCAGCTTTGACCTGAGCACCGCTTAAAGTTAGCGGTTCCAACATTTCATCCCACGAAACAAAACGGGTCATCCATACTTTATTGAGCGCATCAACTGTTTTGTATTTGCCACGCAACTCTGCGATCAGTACACGCTTGATGTGGGTTTCGGCTCCGTTGACACAAAGTGCGGGAACCGGAATTCGCACCCATGGCCCGTCCCTCTCCGGATGAGCAGATGTCCACGGTAGCTCATTGTCCACAAATACGCCCAGCAGCCAGGGATCACCAATGCAGTCCCGCATGCCACGCAGATGCTCAGCGACGCTCTCTTCATACTCGGGATCAAAGGGATCAGGAAAGTGTTTGAGTTTAGTCAGACCGGCCATTCTGTGTGAATCAGCTACGAAGCTTTTTGCCCGGATATGGATCGGTATAACATATGGTACCCTGCGCATCCGGCAGACCTGCTCGTCGCTCCAGTTGGCGATGGTGTTCATGCCCCATGACTGTAATCTCCGGATGCTGACATCATAAAAGGTGTTCAGGTAATCCGGTCCGTATTTGCGCTGCAGATTGGCCTGGAAGAAATCCATTGAACTGTTTTTGCCCCTGGAATAAAACGGCGCCAGCGGATCATCCCCCTCCGGCAGCCAGTTGAAGCAGAAGCGTCGTCTGCCGACACATGTAGCGTTGCCGCCCGCACGAACTCCGGTGGTACCGCTCGACCAGAACAGATAACCCTCCGGATCTATCAGCCACCATTTGCCCGCAATTTTTTTAACACGGAAACGGCCGCTGGCTTTCTGCCTCAAACCATCCTTCCAGCCGCCGAACCTGCTGTAGTGCGACAGCATGGGATGCTTCTTTAGAAACTCAGCTTCAGTGCCGGCATTGCTTTTCAGTTCATCGTCCGACGAAATCTTCCCGGGCCACTGCGTACCGTTGTATTGTCCGTAGCGGTCGACAAAGGCCTGCTTCCCCTCATGCTCATAATCAATCAAATTAAGCTTGTGCAGCAGAATGGTGTGACTTCTCTCAGGTTTCGGCATGAATAGCTGAAAGTGTGTGATGGCCCGATTGTCAAGCGGCGGGTAGTTGACGGTGGAAATGATTTCACGCCCGCGGTCGGACGCAACCGGCGGCTGACCGCGCATACCGATGATGCCGGCATCAGCGTCAATCGATATCAGCCAGCGAATCGTTGAGGATGGATCGATGCTTACAGTGTCCTGCCTTCCCCGACGATGATCTAATGCGGAGTCGATTCGTAAACCGACTGTAACCGGTTCTCTTCCGGGGTTACTCAAGGTTACCGCAAGATAACGCTTGCTCGACCAGTCCGGAGAAAAATTCAACGCCTCTGCGGTAAGCTTTATGCTGGGCCATTCAACCTTGTGTCCGTACTCTATCCTCAGTACTTCATCGTCTCCTTTACCTTCTTTGATCACACTGGCGGTGCAGTCATGCAGATGATAGGCGGCGAGGTTCTCCGGCGCAGCCGGATCAAACAATTCCACAATTCTGCCTTGCGCACGGAGATCGCCTGCAAAAACAGAGCTGAGAGTACAAAGCACCAATGCGTTTTTTATGTTCATGCGTGGAGTTTAAATAAGCACTTCCAGACTGTCAATGCTGAAACTGTATTTTGGCTTGCCAAACTGATCAGATTGTGATTAAATACGCGCATTTACGAGCAAAATCAATCAAAAATGAACGACATCACCACCAAAGATTTGGCTGAACCGCGGCGGGGACGCATAATGGCCCTGCTGAAAAATAGACGTATCATGCGTGTCGATGAGTTGGTTGATGAGCTTGGGGTTTCGGCGGCGACGGTGCGCCGTGATCTGGCGGTACTTGAAGGTTTCGGTGAGCTGCGTCGTATACACGGCGGTGCCACATTGGCCGACGCCTACGATGAGGAGCCGCTTTTTGATGACAAAACCGCTTTTGCGGTCGAACAGAAGCGCCGCATAGCGGAGGCGGCGGTGAAACTGATTCATCCCAAGGGTGTCATATATCTGGACGGCGGCAGTACGGTGCTGGAGCTGGCGCGTCATCTGGTCTCTTTCAGCAGACTGACGGTTGTGACCAACTCGCTGCGTGTGGTGGAGATTTTCAAAAGCAGCGGCCCTCGTATGATCATTACGGGTGGTGAATGCCGGCTGCTCAGCCAGACCTTTGTCGGTCCGCTTACCAGGGGCGTGCTCGAACAGATGAATTTCGATTTGGCCTTCATGGGCACCATCGGAGTTTCGGCAGAGAAAGGGCTGACAACCACCGATCCGGCCGAAGCTTTCACCAAAGAGCAGGTGATGAAATCGGCCACCAGATCTGTTTTGCTGGCTGACAGTACCAAATTCGGCAAAACAAGTTTTGTCAGATTCGGCAGTGTCAACCAGCTGGCGATCACTATCTCCGACCTGAATATGCCGCTTGAGGCGCAGAATGCTTTTAAGAAAAAGGGATGCGAGTTGATTCTCGCATAGTGGGTTTAATCAGTGCGGCGGGGGATCAGCGTCTTCACGTCTCGAAAAAGAAGGAAGGAAACAAGTTATGGCTGTGCAGAATCATCTGAGCAAATTGGCACCGGCTTTTAAGCCGGAAAAATATAAGCTGGGGGAAATACCGGCGTATCAGTATAAAAGCTCTCTGAAAAAGGAGCTGGAGGCAGGTAACATCACCAAGATCAAAGCGGTTGATGTGCTCGAAGATATGCTGGTTATCCGCGAGTTCGAAGAGATGATCGTAAAACTGCGTACCGGTGCCTACGACGCCTGCAAGGGCTATTCCTATCGCGGTCCGACCCATGTGTCCATCGGCCAGGAGGCCACCTCGGTCGGTTGCTGCGCCGCCATGAATTATGACGACTATATCACCTCGACGCATCGCGGACACGGCGACTCGCTGGCTAAAGGCTGCGTCGCCATTCGCGGTATGTCTGCCGATGAGCTTAAAGCACGCATCCCCGAAAGCAAGGCCGCCAGCAAAAAGGAGTTGATGGATGAGGCACTGGAGGATCATATCTATCGCGCGATCGCAGAGCTTTTCGGAAAAGAAGACGGCTATTGCAAGGGACGCGGCGGCGGCATGCACATCGCTGATTTCAAGGCTGGCCATCTCGGCGCCAACGCCATTGTCGGCGGCGGTGTCCCGATAGCTACCGGGTCGGCACTGAGCTCTCGCTACTATCGCAATGGCAAGGTTACCTGCTGTTTCGCCGGCGACGGTGCCTATGCCAACGGTGTTGTGCTTGAGTCGCTTAACTGGGCCGGTATGGGTCAGTTTACCAATAAAGAGTTTACCGATAAACCATTCGGTCTGCCGATTGTCTATTCAGTCATCAACAATCACTACGGCTTTACCGGTAAAACCGATGGCGAAGTCTCCGGTACCAAATATGTGGCCCGCCGTGCGGCTGGATTCACCGATAACAACATGCATGCCGAAGTGGTGAACGGTATGAGCGTGCTGGCCTGTATGGATGCCATGCGCCGCGCTTCCGAGATATGCCGCCGGGGTGAAGGTCCGGTTCTGCTGGAGTTCGACACCTATCGCAACTATGGCCACTCACTGGGTGATCCGCGCAATGAATATCGCACCAAAGAGGAAGAGGCACTCTGGAAGGAACTCGATCCGATCGCCAGCTTAGAGCAGGAACTGCTGGATAACAAGTGCATCACCGCCGCCAGACTGCGTAAACTCAAAGAGAAGGTCGCCGACCGCAATGCCCGCATGGCCGCCAAAGCCGCCTGGTCTGCCGACCCCGATCCGGTCGACGTTATCAGATATATGTACACCGATACCCGCGTTGACGAGGTGCCCGAGCAGTTCAGTAAGGTCGAGTTGATCGAGGAGTTGCCCGAAATCAAACGCTCCGAGTCCGGTGAGCTGACCTACAAGGATGCCATCAAAGAGGCGATGATCGAAGAGATGCTGCGCGATAAACGTGTCGTGCAGTGGGGCGAGGATATCGCCGAGTATGGCGGTGCCTTCAAAGTTACCAAGGGCCTGATCAACAGCTTCGGACGTGACCGCTGCTTCAACACGCCGATTTCCGAGGCCTGTATCTGCGGCACCGCTGTGGGTGCAGCGATGACCGGATTGCGTCCGGTCATAGAGCTGATGTATATGGATTTCGGCTTGATGGCATCGGATCAGATTTCCAACCAGGCCGCAAAATGGCACTATATGTCCGGCGCATCAATCGAGGTGCCGCTGGTCTATCGTGCCTCGGTCGGTGGCGGCAAAGGCTACGGCGGTCAGCATTCACAGACTCTCGAGTCCATGTTCGCACATATTCCGGGGCTCTACGTTGTCTATCCGGCTACACCCTGCGACGCCAAGGGCATGCTGAAAACCGCGATCCGCGACAATAACCCGATCATGTTTGTGGAGTCGCAGATTCTCTACAACAAAAAAGGCGTTGTGCCGCAGGATGAGTATCTGATTCCGCTCGGTAAAGCCGATATCAAACGCGCTGGCGACCAGTTGACAATCGTGACCTGGGGACCAATGATCTATGAGGCCCTCAGTGCTGCCGAGAAACTCTCCGCTGAAGGAATTTCAGCAGAGGTGATCGACATTCGCTCGCTGGTTCCTCTGGATATGGAGACGATCGTCGCCTCCGTGCGCAAAACCGGATGCTGCATCGTAACCAGCCACAGCGTCGGTATCGGCAGCTTCACCGGCGAAATCGCCTCCCGTATCATGGCCGAGGCCTTTGACGCCCTGGATGCTCCAGTCCTGCGTGTCGGTGCCAAAGATGGTATCGCCCCGCAGGCCTATACCCTCGAAGAGGCATTTCTGCCTCACGACTACGACATCGTCGCAGCCGCGAAGCAGTTAATATAAAAAAGCGGAAATAAAAAATTCCAGCTTGCATCGAAGGTTTATATATTACCCAGCCCCGCCTTTTTTCGGCGGGGCGTTTTTTGTATGCTGTCCGTTTGAGTAAATATTACACCTCATTTACCAAATATTGCACTTGAAAATCTGAGTGTTATCCCTTATGCTGACAACAAATTGGGAGAGGATTTCCCATTTTTTGTTTGAGTTTGTATATTCATCCTTTCAAGGAGTGCGTTTTACGCGGGCTTACTCCAACGCGCCGGTCTGTGCCGTTGCCCGCTCCACACTGCTCACCGGTATGTATTCAATCAGTATTGGAACCCATGGCATGCGAGCCCGCACGCAGTTGCCGGAGTGCATTCCGGCTTATCCCAAGCTGTTCCGTGAAGCTGGTTATTACTGCACTAACAACAGTAAGAAAGATTATAACTCGAATTACAGCCATGATAAGACACTCTGGGATGAGTCGAGTGCCAAAGCGACCTGGAAAAACCGACCGGAGGGTAAAGCTTTTTTTGCTGTATTCAATAAGACTGTCACTCATGAGAGTCAGTTGCATCAGAAACGCATCGATGCTTATGTTAAAAACGGACAGATTCCGCCTGAACCGCGTGTTGATCCGGCAAAGATTGTTCTGCCGCCGTATCATCCTGATCTGCCGGAAATCCGCAATGACTGGGCGCGGTTGCACGATCTCATAACTCTGATGGATGAATGGGTCGGTCAGCAGTTGCAGGAGTTGGAAGATGCCGGGTTGGCGGATGACACAATCGTCTTCTTTTATGCCGACCATGGCGGGCAGTTGTCCCGCTCGAAACGTTATATCTACAATGTCGGTACCCAGGTGCCTTTCATTGTCAGGGTTCCCGAGCGGTGGAAGCATCTTGCACCGGGAGATCGCGGCACAACGTGCGATGAGATCGCTCAGTTTGTCGATTTTCCGAAAACCGCGCTGACGCTGGTCGGGCTTGAGGTGCCGGAGGTGATGCAGGGACGCGTTCTCTTCGGAGCTCGCAAAGAGCCGCCGGCACGCTATGCGCATCTCTACCGCGACCGCATGGCGGAACGTCATGATTGCAGTCGAGCGGTTACCGACGGACGATATTACTATATCAGAAATTTTGTGCCGCATCGTCCCCGCGGACGCGACTCGCTCTATGGTTACACTGTTCAGGCCAATTGGAGTGCCTGGTGCGACTGGTATGAGGGTAATCCCGAGGCAGCCGGTCCGATCCGTTCGCAGTTTTTTAAACCGAAACCTGTGGTCGAGCTCTTTGATACACTGAACGATCCGTGGCATGTAAAGAACCTGGCAGGTGAGGCACGCTATAAAAATGTTGTTGAAGAGTTGGATGCAGAGCTGCGACGCTTCCAGATCGCGGTGCGCGATGTGGGTGTCATTCCGGAGTCGTTGCTCTATGATCTGGTTGGGGAGGGGAAAAAATACCAAACCATCTATGATTTTGCAGTAAGCTCCGACTATGATGTCGAGCGGGTCTGCAAAATGGCAGAATTTGCGGCATCTGCGGATTCCGCAAAGCGGAGACAATATCTGGAGATGCTGACGGATAAAGATTGTGCTGTGCGCTATTACGGGGCGTATGCTCTCTTTCTGCTGCGCAGCAACAATGCCGCAGTTCAGTCAGCACTTAAAAAAATGGCGGCGAAAGATCCGCTGGCCGGCAATCGTGTGATGGCGGCGCAGGCACTCGGACTCTGCGGTGCACCGGATGCCGCGTTTGCCTTACTCAAAAAGGAAGCTCAGACCGCCGCCGACGGCGGACGCGGTTTTGTTTTTCATGCAGCGATCAACGCCTTTCAGTACAGCCATATAGATGTTCGCCTGACCAAAGAGGATTGGCTGAATTTGAAGAAAATCGGACGGAACAGCGGTGATCCGGAAGCAAAATTCGGGTTTGATTACGCGCAGCGCATTATCAATGATGCGCTGGCGTTATGGCCGCAGCGTCGAACTGTGGATTGACCGACTTTGCTGTGGCGCGGCATTATTGCCGCGCATGATGTGCGCCGAAACAGGCCGAGGCGGCACTCTGGCCGCTTTACTGTGGCGCGGCATTATTGCCGCGCATATCGGCTTTTCTTTTTGCACAATCTTCTTCATGGGCTCTTTACAAATGCCATTGATAACAGCAGTTTTTTTTTGTATATTGCAGGCTGATAAGCGCCGGAACCGTTAGAATTTTAATGTGAGTAGAATGGTCATGGATCAATTGAATTGAGTCCGGCTGCCACTGAGAACAACTACGCCTGTATTAAGGAGTGAATAGAAGATGAAAATTAAAACGTTACCGATATTTATGGCTTTTCTGGTTATGGGTGTGGCTGATGCCATGGGACCAATGTCCGATGCGGTAAAAACACAGTATGATCTCAGCAATGTTATGGCCACTTTACTCTCTTTCTTTGTTTTCATAGCGTTTGCTGTTTTCAGTGTGCCCGGGGGCTTGCTGGCAGCCCGCATCGGCCTGAAAAAATTGCTGCTGGCAGGCTTGGGACTGAATGCGGCGGCGATGCTGGTGCCGACGATTGTAACTCCCGGTTTCGCAACCCTACTGCTCTGCATCTTTGTTCTCGGCATCGGAACCACTTTTCTGCAGGTGGCTGGCAATCCGATTATGCGCGATGTCAGTGCGGAGGGTGCCTACAGCCGCAACTTGAGTTTTGCTCAGGGCATTAAAGGTTTCGGCAGTACCGCTGCCACCTATCTGGTAACCGCTATAGCTTCAATTGCCCTCTTTAAAAACATGGGGTGGCGTGCACCCTTCCCGATCTTTTTTCTTCTGATGGCGGCATCTTTTGCGCTTGTGGCAGTGTTGCGAATAGATGAGCATAAACCGGATGTGCCTCCGAGTATTACATCCAGCCTGAGTCTGCTGAAAGAGCCGGTCTTCGCGTTGGCGGTTTTCGGTATCTTTCTATATGTCGGCGCCGAGGTCTGTATGGCGCGTTTTCTCTTCCCCGAGCTGCAGAAAATGGGAATGACCGAAAAGATGGCCGGCAGTTTCGGTGCTACCCTCTTTTTTCTTCTGCTGACCGTCGGACGTATCGGGGGGGGGGCACTTCTGCTTAAATTCAAGCCGCGTCCGGCGTTTCGTACATCAGCGTTGATGGGGGTGCTTGGTACCGCGCTGCTTATGACCGGCAAACCCGCTTTGGCAATAAGCGGTGTTATTCTGAGCGGTCTGGGCTTCGCCAATATATGGCCCTTGCTTTTTTCTATTACGGTTGAGGAAAAGCCGGAACATGCCGGGGAACTCAGCGGTCTGATGTGTATGGCGATCTCCGGCGGCGCAATTGTGCCGCTGCTGATGGGAGCCTTGGTCGATACGGGTTTAAATGCCCTGGCCTTTGTTGTCCCTGCACTCTGTTTTGTTTATCTTTTTGTTATCTCAATGCGTAGAGCGCAGACAGTTTAAAACTTTTAGATTAAGCCCCTCTCCCTCTCAAAGTAACAGGTCGTGCACCTGTATCTTGCGCGAGACGGGGATCACCCATTCCATGTACATTTTGGCGATTCGCTCCTGAACTTCATTACTGCCGAACTGCTCACGAGCCATGTCAAGCGTGCGCTTTATAACCTCGTTTTCCACCGCCTGATTGGTGATAGCTGCTTCAAGACGCTCGGCATCCTTGAGCTCAATCGGCTTACGCAACGCTTCGGGTATCTCTTCTTTTTTAAGTGCGGCCACATGAACCGAGAGATTCAAACGTTGTACGAGAGCGTTAAGACAACTTGAGTCGGTCGAAATACACTTTCGACAGTCAGCGTCCTCTCCCGGGTCGCATAGCATTGGCAGCACCTTGCTCACATACACCGGACGAATGATGTGCGCCCGCCCGGCAATCGTGGCCGCCGAACCGAATAAGTTTGCTATCTCGGCAACACTTTGCCCCTCTGTCGTATCTTTGTATAAACCGGGGTTGAGTCGGAATCTGGCACGATTGCAGAGAGCCCTCACCAAAGTTTCGTCCAATGACGCGATAATGCTGCGAAGTTGATTGAGTTTGTTCATAGATTTGTCACTCGGTTAGCGTGTTGTTCCATGTGGTTGAATTCCCTTGGTACTATCAAGACTCCTTTTCACTGCGATATATATGTGCCCATCCGGCGACTCGAATCAGCCAGTGCGGTGATCAGTCTCCAGGCAGCAAGATGTGCCGGTTTGCTCCAGTCTGTGGCAGCCTCAATAAAAAATGCGTATTCCCAGGAGCGGCCCGGCAGTGGTCTGCTCTGTATGAAGGTCAGATTTACGCCGGCAGCATCAAAAGGCGCCAGTGCATGCAACAGCGCCCCGGGACGATTGTGCAGCACAACATACATCAGCGAACGAATTTTGTCAGGGTCGTCGCATTTGATCTTCTTGATCCGCTTTGCCGTGGAAAGAACCATAAATCGTGTCTTGTTATCACGACTGCTCTGCATCTTTGTTCGCAATACCTTCAATCCGTATATTTCAGCGGCGGTCTCACTGGCCAGTGCCGCACTGCCCGGTTCTGTCGCAGCCCGGGCTGCAGCTGCGGCGGTGCTCGCTTCCGCAATACGCTCCACCTGCGGCAGCACTTTGTCAATCTTCGCAGCACATTGACCAAGTGCCTGCGGATGACTGTAAAGACGCCGTATTTCCTTGAGCTTGCCAGTTTCAGGATGAGCCATCAGATGGTGCGTAACCGCTACCGAAAAACTTTCGGTAATAGCCAGCTCAGGGTGAGCTGCCAGCAGGTCAAGAGTTTGTGTGACCGGGCCCTCAGTTGAATTCTCAACCGGAACCAGTGCTTTCATTCCGCCACGGTATTTGCGACCTTCAATCAAACGTGTGAATATCTCATGGTGTGAGAAGCAGGGGCGCAGAAGCTGAGCTGCACCGAAATGCTTGATAGCAGCATCATGTGAATGTGTCCCTTCAGGACCTAAGTATAAAATCGGTGACATCGTGACTCCTGTCGCTTTCTTATTTAAAACCGCCTGGCAGTCTTCTATCCATCAATTGTCTCATTTATCCTGCTTTTATTCAAGCGCGCCAATTCAAGCCATGGTTTTATATCATCCAGAAATTCGTTGAATTTAGAGGACGTCAACTGCTGCGAAGCATCACTGTAGGCATTAACAGGATCGGGATGAGCTTCAACCAGCAGCCCGTCAGCACCGACGGCAAGAGCGGCGCGTGACAGGGGGGGGACAAGTGAACGTGTGCCGGCTGCATGACTGGGGTCAACCAGCACCGGCAGATGAGTCAGCTGTTTGGCTACCGCTACCGCTCCGAGATCAAGCAGGTTCCGCGTCGTTTTGTCGAACGAACGCAACCCTCGTTCACAAAGCATCACATCCGGACAACCGTTCACCACCAGATACTCAGCAGCGGTCAACCACTCCTCTATCGTCATCGCCATGCCGCGTTTGAGAATAACCGGCTTGCCAGCTTTGGCAACATGCTCAAGCAGATCATAATTCTGCGCATTGCGTGCACCTACCTGAAAAATATCGGTGATATCATTGAGAATTTCAATCTGTGCCGCTCCTGGAACCTCCGATACGTAGGCGATGTCAAACTCCTTCTTGATGTCACGCATAATTTTGGCTCCATCAATCTTTAATCCCTGGAAGTCATATGGTGATGTCCGGGGTTTGAAAGGCATCGCACGTATGATCCTTATTCCGTTATCAATCATGTCGCCAACCGCGGCGCGGAACTGTTCATACGATTCAATCGCGCATGGCCCCGCGATTATCGCTATTTCACCACCGCCTATCTGAACACCATTGACCGTCACTGCAGTATCCTTTGGATGATATTCACGTGAAACCAGTTTAAATTTTCGTTGTACCGGAAAAACAGTCTCAACCGCAGGTAGGGTCCTGAGTACTTCGAGGGAACGGTTACTGAGTTCATCTCCTATACAGGCGATGATTGTCTGTTCCACGCCGCGGATAATCCGGGGTTGATAACGGAGTGAACAAACCATGTCGCTTATGGTCTGAATGTCTGTTTCCGTTGCATGTGCTCTCAGTGCAATAATCATATCTTGTTTCCTTAGCCTGGATTGAAATAAAAAAACCGCGCATCCACTCGGACACGCGGTTCTTTACAAAGTCTTTCCGTATTACTGCGTCAGCTTACGGGTCGACCAGAACCGGTGTCCGGCAACCTAAAGTAAAAACTGAACTGATAAAATCGGCAGTACTTGCTCATCAGCCCGTATTAAACAGCATTTTCGGCTACAATGTCAAGCGAGCTTTTTTAGCCTGTCAAATCCCGTAATTCATCGCAATTCGGTGCAGTTCTATGAATCGCTAGGGTTGCAGACGTTTCCGCATGTTGTCTGTGGCAATGATCTCAACCGGCTGCTTAACTGGTATCCAGAGAGCCAGTACATCAGGATGGTGTTCAGCAATCATCCGCTGACCATCATCCGCTCCCAGAATAAAAAGAGTGGTGGAAAGTGCATCGGCCGTTACGGCATCCGACGCTATAACCGTTACACTGGCTGTGCCATTTGCCGGCCAGGCACTGCGTCCATCAATAATGTGCGCGTACCTTTTGCCGTCTATCTCTATGAAACGCTCGTAGTTGCCTGAGGTGGCCACAGCTTCACCATCATACAGCATAACTCTGGCAATCAGACGCTTTGCGTTGAAGGGATCTTTAATGCCGGTTAACCAACCGCCCCGTCCGGGACGGGCCTCGCCAAGGACGCGCAGATTACCGCCCAGATCAATCAGAACGTTTGAAATGCCCTGCTTGACAGCCTGCCGCCAGGCAAGGTCAACAGCATACCCCTTGGCAATGGCACCGAAATCCAGTTGCATTCCGTTTCTTAGCAAACGTGCTGTGCATACTGTGCCCTCTGATTCAATTTTAATGTCACTCGGTTCAGTCAATCTCAGTGCTGCACTGAGCTCATTTGTTCGGGGAGGCGATTGCAGTGTGGTCTTCAAGTTACCGAAACCCCACAGATGCAAAACCGGAGCCAGTAACGGGTTGAATGCTCCACCACTGTTGTGATGCATTGCAACTGAGAGTTGCAGAAGATTGGTGAATGCACATGAAACCGGAGTTTTCTTATTCGTGCCGGCACGCTGATTTATCATTGTCAGCGTGGAGGTCGGTCGCCATGCCGAAAACTCCTGCTCTGCCTCTTCAAATTGCTGCGTTGCTATCATACGCAGTTGTGCGGCTATCTCCATGTCGGCTGACTGTACAGCCGCTGTGGTGCTCATGCAGCTCCATTCTAATCTGTTGATGCTCTCGCTTTTTTTTACGCAGCCTGATTGCGACAGCATGACGCAAATAGCCACAACTGAAAAATATTTTAGAGTTTTATCCACATAGTCCCTCCCACCGATTATCACTCCATCCGTTAAATATCTTACCCTGCAGCGCAGCACTTGTGCAACCGCTAACTCTCCCTCTTCATCAAACACTTTGTCAACCACACTTCGCGTAAAGCCCGGCTTCGACACCGCTCCCGTGAACGCATTGAGCCTGCACACCCCCTCGCAGTACAGCGTTTTGCGATATTGCGCCAGCACCTTGCCCTCATTCAAATCCATGCCGCAGAATAACTTGCCGATTCCGTTCAGTGATCGTCCGCCTCGTCCGACCGCCTCGCCGTAGCCTGACCAACGATACTCTTTTGGATCCTCCACCACCCCAGCCCGCACCGGATTAAGGTCGATATACGCCGCCACTGTCACCATTTTCACCATTTAATAACTCAAAATATTTAATTGTTGAGTTTTACACGAACACGGAAGAAGGCATTGGTATCGATTTGAGGTAGTGTGATGCTCATCAGTTCGCCGGTACCGGAGATAGAGTCGAGCGCGGAGATGGTTTTCCACTCTGGATCAGTCAGGGTTTCAGTGGTTTCAACTGCGTAACAGCGGTTGGTAACACTGTTCCAGGTGAGCTTCAACGTGGCTGACTGCGCCAGTTCAAGTGCATTGATGATGAAGCGGCTCTGTGGATTTGCGGCGTCAGTTCCGGCAATTTCTTCATCAGCAGTGGAAATGCCGTCATTATCAAAATCAGAATCGGCATCAAGTATCAGCAGTGCCAGTTCCAAAGGCGTGCCATGGTTGCCGATCGGATCGGAGGGGAATACAGTGATATGATGTGAACTGTCAAGCATGTTGGTGAGGTTGAGTAAGGCAGATGTCAGGTTTGTGCGAAGTGCTATCAGATCACCTCCGGAGAGGATGTGATAGATAACAGGGTTTTCTTCAGGAGTGTCAAGCGCTTCCGGCCAGGCCAGCGAAATATCGCCGTTGCTGATAAGATAGTTGTGTTCTGTGCTGTAAGGGGCTGCCTGGACACTGCCCGGTGTAAAACAAGGAGGGATATTGTCGACCGGGAAGATCGCTGTCCGGTTAGTTGTGAACCAGGGGTTGGCTAGAGTCAAACGTATGCAGAGGTTGGATTCCCAAAGGATGCTTGCGGGGGGCAAGGTAGTGTTCCAGACAGAGTCAAGGCGGCTGGTAAGCGCATTGCTGTCGGTGATTAGATCGGTCAATATGCCATCAGGAGTATGTGCGGGCAGAGCTGAGAGCGGCGGAGTTTCCACGATATTTGTGAGTGCGGCTGGATGCCAGTTGTGGCCGCGGTCGTCCGACCAATCCAGACGCAAAATCAGCGGTTCGTGGTCGATATCATAAAATTGGGTGGTGATGCAGACCGCGCCGCTTCCGTCAGGTATCTGATTGACAGTAAATCTGTTTATCAGGGGAGGCTCCCGCAGTCGGAATTTCCAATCGAACTGGCGGTTGGAGTTTTGCGGCGCATTGCTGTCGATGAAAACGGTTGTTGCCGCGTTGCGGTATTGCAGGAGTTTCGGCAGGTTGCGCCAAAGAATTTCGACGTAGCCGCCTGGCGGTACAGAGTAAGAAAATGCGTCGGGGAGCGTGAAGTTGAATCCATCTGGCAAGACAGAGGGACGAAGACAGATGTCATCGATATACCAGCCTTCGTGATCGGTATTGTCATCACCGCCATAGACAAAACGGAAGGTGACCTTATGTCCTTCGAAACCGGCGGTTTCGGGTGATGCTCGGGTTAAGTCGAAGACTACAGGTTGCCAGTTGGTGCTCAGAGCAGAAAAGCAGGGGGTCTGATCAGGCCACGGAGACATATCCCATCCGTAAATTGTGTGTGTATAGGGACCGGGGAGCTGCTGAAAGGTTGCCCCGTCGTCAATTGAATATTCGACAATACCTCCGTCAAAGGCGCGTGCGGGGTCGACGCGCATGTAATTTTCGGCATCGATCCAGTAGGAGAAGCTGAGCTGAGCATCAGTGCCTATTTCAAGTGGGGGCAGGGTTATGGAGGCGTAGTGCGGGGCACCGGCGGTGGAAAGAAGTTGTGCATGCAGTGCATAAGGTGGTGAAAACGCACGATTGGTAGAGATATTCCAGGGCTGCTCAATTGATTCTGTCCGCCAGTTGAGCAATGCGGCGAGATCGGGTGAAGCAAAGGGTTCCGCCAAACCGAAATTGAGCGACCATTGCATTGGAGTGTTGCCGCGGTTGATCAGATAGGCGGAGTTGGTTACGCTGGGTGTTTCGGATTGTGCGACCACTGAGATGTCGTCGATCAGGGTGAAATCTGCAATCGGGTATGAGAAAAAGAGGTTGAATTCAGAGGTCTCGCTGTAATTTCCTGAGGGGTCGGTAGCTGAAATGAAATAGCTGAGCATATCTCCGGCTGTGGCTGATTCTGCAATTGAAGCGTGATAGATGGAGTTGGAGAGTGTGCTAAGAGTGGTAATCTGCCATGTTGAGCCATTGAGTCGCCAGTGCAGAGCGGCTGATATTTCGTTGTGGGTGTCGGTTATGGCTACGTTTACGGAACATGGGCCAGGCTTATTGATCACGGTGGAGGCGGGGTTGTGGTTGATGGAAGGCGGAGCCGGGAAAGCAAGTATATCAAGCGGATCGGAATGATCTTGAAATTCCTGGTAGAGGTCATAGCCATCGTTGTCATGGTCAGCGTAAATATCATTGCCGATTTTTCCCAGATAGCGGAGCTCAAACCAATCCGCGATACCATTGCCATCCTGATCAAGTCGGGCGTCAACATAGGATGCGGTCAGGCAG
Organism: Kiritimatiellia bacterium; assembly: GCA_018399555.1. Classification (GTDB taxonomy): domain Bacteria; phylum Verrucomicrobiota; class Kiritimatiellia; order RFP12; family UBA1067; genus M55B167. The sequence continues at coordinate 16,538 of JAGYOL010000032.1, forward strand.
ATGGGCGCGGTGATGTCAACCGGCGGGTGTAGCAGCAGGCTTTTGGTAGTTGTTACAGGGGAGCGGAAACCGTCGAGCAGCCAGCCGGAAAAAGCCAATATATTGGTATGATTGACGGTGACAAAAGAGTTGGCCGGTGGTGGCTGGAAGGTTGTATCGCTGTTGATCCAGAACAGTTTTTCGTCTGATATTTCGGGTTCGCAGATCATTCGTACGAGGTATTGCCGTTGCCATTTCCAGATAAGAATTGAATTGCGGTCGATACGGAAGCTCACATATTGATTGGTGGAGCTTGGCGGAACGCTGCCGGTGCCGGTCAAACCGAGACAACGATGGCGGGTATCGGGTGCATCGTAATAGATATTCTGGCTGGATGCGTTGATGATCAGACCGGAGGCGCTGTGGTGAACGCCGTAATCGGGTTCGCAGGTGCCTATATTGGTTGGCGAACCGGCGATATTGAGTGTAAGTTGGTCGGTAATGAAAAAGGTATGGTTGTTGGTCAGCGGTTCGGATGCGGCAAAACCTGCCCGGTTGCTGGCGGTGATCGAGTAGTCGATACTAGTGTAGCGTGGTTGGGCGGGTATCTGCAGATTGTATTCATTACCGTTGGCGCGCGACATCTTCTGGGTGATTGACAGATTGCCGGGTTGACAGGAATAGGTTATGAACGGGGAATCCGGGTCGAAGATGCCCGCCGGTTGCAGGATGCATTTTACATTGTGATTTGATGAGGTATTGTATGTGTTGATCAGTGGTTGATGGGTGATTGAAGGGGGCACAGCCAGCAATGGCGGAATGACCGGCAGAGCGGGATCGCCGAAGAGGTTCAACCCGTAATAGACCCAGCGGTAGACAGAGGCGCCGTATGACGGTACGCTGGGAAGATTGGCGCGTCGGGCTGCTTCACTCATTTCACCGAAAGTCACTGCCTGACCGCGGAAGGCGCTGTCCCAGAAATGGCGGTGAAAAAAATGTGACGCACCTGCTATGGTATCGGTTATTGCCCAGCCCTCGCGGGAGTTCATGACTACGATTGCCGCAGCGTTACTGACACTGACCAGTGTTTCGGCAAAGCAGTCGGGGCGGTCAAAAGCGCCACTGAGGCAGGCCTGTGAATAGACGGCGTAGGGAAAGGGATTGTCGAGAGAGGCCAAGTTTGCCTGATCAGCGGGCAGTTGCATATTCAGCCGCATGCACTGGTAGGTTGAACCGTGTCCGATATGGTTTATTGAGTGCAGGTTGCTGTTAAGATATTTGAGAATGTCGGTAGCGGTAAAGAGAGAGTTTTCGGAATCATGCAGGGAGTTTGTGACCTCAAATCGATCTGTGTAAGGCGAATTCAGGTAGCCCAGCGTGTTTCTTCCGTATGTTGTACTGCCGTCGCGAATTTCATCCATGAAAGGTTTACCATAAACGACATTGCCGAACGACACCTTTTCCGAGACAAATCCGTTGTTATAGAATTCGTAAGCGGCGGATTGATCATAACGCAGGGTTTTGCGCACCATGTGGGCCAGTTCAAGAGCGTTTTCCACGGGAAATCTTCCAACAAGAATCTCGGCGGTAAGGTCGACATCACCGCCGCTGTCGCCATCATTGAATTCGCCGTAAAGGCCGTTTTTATTACCATCAAAGCTGCCGTCCATGCAGCCGTAATAGACAGGGTCAGAGGGTATTTCGGCGGTGTATTCGTTAAAAAACTGAGAGATTTTGATATACAGTTTGCGTGCGGGGATCATTGTGTGGGTTCCGGCGATGAGCAGATATTTCAATTGCCAGGCGGAGTGGGCGTCCTGAAGAAAGTGTCGAATCTTTTGGGGTTTATCCGAACCGTTATAGTTTTCATAAATCCATTCCACCGGCAGTATTCGGGTGATTAGTCCGGAATACTCACGTCGGGTTGCAAGGGCGTTAAAATCCCAGGGAGGGGAGGCTTGTGCGATGAGATTGGAGGTGGCGATGATGAGGTAGTCACAACGTTCTGCGGGGTTGAGGGGTGAAGCTTGAAGGTTAGAGGGTTTAACAGTGCTTTGTGTTGCGGTGGAAGGCAGCGGTACGAGAAAAACAGTGAGTGTGATCTGTCGGCTATGGAAAAGGGTGTCGCTTACCGGATTGTATTGCAGAGGGGGGAAGTTCAGTGAGAGCAGGTTGTAATCATCGGTACGGTCGGTTCGAAAGGTGATTTGATCATCGGAAGGGTATTTGTTATTGGATGAATATATGTTCTGGTCGGGTGGTATGGAGGCAGGGTTTTCTCCGGGCTGGAAGTGTGGTTGTGCCCATTCGATTATTGCAGGCACTTTAATTTCGTCGGTTTTGCTGCGAGTGATAGTCACTCTTTCGATATTATGATCGAGTGGTGTTTCGATTGAGATGCCGAAGAGCGGCAGTGCCGGTTTTCCGGGGTTGGAATCGGGGCGACACTCTCGCATGGTTATCCGGCATTTGTCTTCAACCATTGAGAGGGTGGGGGGATCGAATTTTAATGTACGTGTGATACGCAAAGCTGATGCGGCATTCAGGCGCAGGGTTGCGGCTAGTAAGATTAGGGTCGATATCTTGCGAAAGTGCAACATAAACAACTTATCGGTTTGTATGTGGTCGGTTGTCCGATTACGCACACTGCGCCGCGACAGCTTGGGTTGCCACTTTTTGTTCGGACTGACCGGACCGGGCGGCATCTTTTATTTAGATATCGTCGGGTACTTCAATTCTTATGGTGCGTCCTTTGATCTCCTGAATCTGATCTTCGGAATGATCGAGGTCGCTGCCATGGAGTGTGCCTGGGTCGGAGAAGAAAGGTACCTCAAAGGTTACGCCGCAGGCTGGACATTCAGAGGAGCTTCCGGCCATTGAGGTAGGTGCTTCAATTTCCTGTCGGCAATTTTTGCAGAAAAATGAGATCATTCGTTTCGGTTGGGTCTGGCGTTGTTCCTCTATTCCAAGAGCTGCGAGATCTATTCTGATTGTCTGGTGTTTGGAAGGGTCAAGGGCAGGCTGCGTCTGATTTTGTGACTCCGGTGCAGGTTTTGTTGTTCGGTCGGCGGATTGAGTTACGCTGTTTGGTGTGGCGGATGTTTTTTCGCTTCTCTCAGCGCCTTCCGTCCACAGCTGCCGTGTGGTTGACGTTTCGGGGAGTGGATCGCCATGCATGGTGCCCGGTTCCGATTTGTCGGGGATAATGATTGTGGTATTGCATGCCGGGCATTCGGATGTTATACCCGCTGCCGCTTTGGGAGCCTCAATTTCCTGACCGCATTTTATGCAACGGAACGAGATTGCCTGGGAGAAGTCATCATAAATCTGAGAAGCTTTACTCTCTTGGGGCAGATAGGTAACAAGGTTTTCGGGTGGCGGTGTTACTGCTTCTTTCGCTTTTTTCAAAGCCCTGACGCGCAAAGCGTCATGTTCAGCTATGAGAATCTTTTCTCCGGTTTGCGGATTTCTCATCTGGCGTTCTTTACGTCGGATTATGTCAAGTTTACAGATGCCGGGTATTGTGAAGCCATGGTTGGCTGCTTCGCGGTAGGCGATAAACTGCAATGCATCCAGCACAAAGCGAGCTTTTTTCTGTGTAATTCCGACGGTGAAAGCCAGTTCTCTGACCAGTTCCAGCTTAGTGTAATTCCTGTTTTCCATGTGATACTTTTCCTGTTAGATGTTTGCCGGGTTAATTTACGCAAAAAATATGCCATAAATCAAGGTTGGAATTATTGTAAAAATATGGCACCATAGTTGCGTATCTTTCTGTTTGGGTTATATTTCATCAGATTTTCATATATCGGCTACGCAAATTAAATTTGTTACGATGGATATTTATACATTGAATTTGGTTTAAAAATTTTATAGAAGCGAGGGTTAA
>JAGYOL010000033.1 GCA_018399555.1 Kiritimatiellia bacterium
TATCTTAACTACGACCCCGCTTGGTTCCGGCTACGCTGGGTTAGAATGGAAAAGGTGATTACTGCCTTTTCCATCACGGCTATCTGCTGACGCCTAAGTTCGTTGTTTTGATCCTGATATGACAGTACCAGAGCGGCACCCCGCTCGATAACTTCTGTTTTCAGACGGCATTTTATTCGGCATCGGATACTATGGTTCGGAGATTCGAATGTCTGAAACCAGTTGAACCAGGGACGATCTTCGCTGTGTGAGCTTTCAATCTTAAGTGCGTTGCCGCCGTTGTAGCCCTCTCCGTGTGCCACAGAGTGAGTGACATCGGACAAACCGGCTGTCCGAGATTGCCAGTGGAAGGGTGTGCCGTCGGAGGCGGTCTGTTCGATATCACCGTTTTGAATCAGATTCACAGACGCAAGTTCAGTTGCGACCTGAGTCGCAAGAGCAACAAAGCGCAACCGTCATTTTATGAAGGCTTCACGTATGGGCGCATCTGTTATTATGTTGCGCGCAACATAATTGCAGATGCGCCCGTCAAAAGAGGAAGTTAGTCATGATTATTGCTGGTCTGATCATGTCACGTCATGTTACGATGCCGGTTACAAGAGGTGAAAATTAAATGAGTGTTTTTTCTGCGATTGATATTAGAACTGCGACTATTGACGATCTGTCGGCAATTTTTCATCTGGGTGAAAAGGTGTTTACCTCGCAGGCGGCGGCTAATCTTTATCGTACCTGGGATGAATATGAAGTGACTACCTTGTTTAATTGCAACCCCGAATTGCTGCTGGTGGCGGAGACCGAAGGAAAGGTTGTCGGTTTTGCTCTTGGCACAACCATTGAGAAAGCCAGGTCGGCTTGGAATTACGGTCATCTACTCTGGCTGTGTATTGATCCTGAATATGCCCGGTTGGGAATCGGAAGTTCGTTGTTTGATCGCTTTCGTGATGAAGTTGCAAGGCAGGGGGTGCGGATGATGCTGGTGGACACACAGGCTGACAACAAACCGGCGATTGACTTCTTTCGGTGCAAGGGTTTTGAGAATCCTACCGATCACGTTTATATGACTCTGAATTTAGAAAAGGATAACTGATGCCAGATCAAACCATTCACCGTAAACGGCTTTTTTCTCTGTTTCGGAAGATGGTGGATATCTACAGTCCCTCCAACAAGGAGGAGGAGATAACATCGTTCCTGCACGAAGCTCTGAAATCAAACGGATTGCCGGTGAAACTTCAGCCGGTAGATGAATCTCGCAGCAATCTGATAATCTGTTCAGGAGAGCGACCTTCAACGCTTTTTCTGGGACATGTTGACACGGTTCCCGCCTATGACATTGAGCAGTACAGTTTTAACGAGCGTGACGGGTTTTGCTGTGGCCTGGGTACTGCCGATATGAAGGGGGGATGTGCCGCACTGATTGAGGCCTTTACCTGCGCCTGTGAATGCGGAATACTCACCGATGATGCAGCACTGGCATTGGTAGTTGGTGAAGAGGAGACCGGGGACGGGACCGAGACTTTACTGGAAAAGATGAAGTTTGAAAGTGCTTTGGTGGCAGAACCGACGAATCTTTCGCCCTGTCTGAATCACTACGGATATGTTGAAATGGTTGTCAGAACATTCGGCTGTCGCCGACACGCTGCAATGAGCGACAGCGAAACCAATGCTATTCGCGCACTTCTGCGCTTTCTCCTGCAGGTGGAGACTCGGATTGAGAATAACGAACCGGAGACAGTTCTGAATATCCGCGACCTGCACAGCTCGGAATCCGGGTTTGCCGTGCCTGACAGGTGTGCGGCAAGTCTCGATCTGCATATTCCTCCGGGACGATCTGCTGGCGATTATGCCGATGAGATGCGGGATTTTGCCGCTCAGTGGCTTGACGACAGCCGGGCTTCCCGCTATGAGATTGATTTTACGACGCTGGCGGACGGTTACCGTACCGACCCGCATGATTTCATCGCAAAGATGCTTCTTTCAGCTCTGGACAAACATGGGATTGCGCATTCTCCCGCTCCTTTTAAAAGTCACTCCGATGCCAACCTGCTGAATGACGCGGGATGCAGTACTGTGATATTCGGTCCCGGTCAACTGGCCAGGGCACACACAATTGATGAGTCGGTTGATTTCAGTCAGGTTGAGGTAGCTGCACAGGTTTATTTATCGATGCTTGGTTGTTTTTAACCTGTAATCGGGAGTCTGCACGATGAAGAAGTACGGTTTGTTTATTTTCGCCATACAAAGCGATAGTTAAAGCGGCGGTTGGGGGCGCTGTCGCCATGTGTGCAGAGAGAGATCGGTGTTTTTAAATCGCGTGGATTGTCGCACCAATGAAAATCGAATATGATGGAGTCGCCGTTCAGAGCTAGCAGGTTGCGTGGCAGAGCGATTTCCAGTTCAGTCTCTTTGTAACGATAGCTCACCCGGGCGACGGATTTCCAGGAGCCCTCTTCGCCGGAATCGGCGAATCGATGAACACTGGTGGTTGAAGCGTCAAAGGGGGTTTTGTTGATCAGAAAGTCGTAGCCGTGCCAGCCGGTTGAGTGGTTGTTGTCGGCATCAATCAGCAGCAGCATCCAATTGGAACCGGTATGGGCGGTCAGTGTTTCACGTGTTGCGGCAAAGAGGAAGATGTGATCTGCGTCGACTGCGGCCTTGCAGGTAATGATGTCATTACGTCCGGAATCATTGCGGTAGTGCTCACCGCCGTAACCGGGATAATCGCGGTGGAAGGTGTCGTGCGATGTATCACGGAATTCGATTGCGACTGCGTTCCAGTCCTCAAACTCACCGTCGATTCTGATTGAGTGAAAGCCGCCATGTTCCGGAATCGGGCGTACGCCTTTGTAGCGGCGTATGTTCTGAGCCATCTGCATGTAGTAGTTGTCGGTGTAGTCGCCTTTCATGGGCTGGATGCCGCGGTTGAACTCAGCGTTGTACTGGTCGACAAAACGGTAGGTGCTGTCCGGTCGGCGCATAAAGTTATAGTGGCGGCCTTCCGCCGGGTGGTATTTGCCGGCAATCCACTCGTTCCAGTCGTTGATATACAGAAATTGCGGGTCACATGCGATGGCTTCATCGAAGCGTTCCTGAAAGTAGATGCCGTAGCCCTCCGGATTTTCTACGGTTTTACCCAGCCAGGGAACATAGGTTGGTTCGGGCAGATCGAATTCGTTCAGTTGCGGTTCGCCTGCGGCCCGGCTCCAGCTTTTTCCGATCATAGTTGTGGAGTGCTGAGCTGGCGTGACGGCGGCTTGCTCTGCCACACCGTTGCGGGTGGAGACCAGCTCTTCCGGTTTAAGAATTTTAACCGGTTCGTGGCCGAGATCCAGACCGAAGCTCCAGTTGTTTTCGGTGCCCACAAAACGTTTGCCGGCCCACTGCCAGTAGCCCCACCACATGGTGCGCAGAGTGAAAAACGATTTCACCTCGCTTGTGTAGTCGTGATAAAACTTATCGGTGTAATCGGGGTTGCCATGCTGTGGATGGTTTTTGTCCGTGACTGCTTCAGCCTGGTAATGGGGGTTGGGATTCTGATGTTTTTTGCCGGTTGCATCGACAAAAGGATTGCTGTTGTAAAGCAGCAGCGGTTTGTCATCCCAATGGAACCAGAGCTCCCGGTATCTGTTCTGCTTGTAGATTCTGTCGTACAGCTCCTGCACGACGGTGATCACCGGGCCGTTGAAGGCCCAGAAGCAGAATTCCGGCGTTTTGTTGCCTTCCCGCCGGATTTTGAGCATGGTCGAAAAGAGGGTTTCCCACTCTTCCCAGTAACGCACGGCGTTGGTTACATCTATCACCAGCACATCCACGCCGGCGTCGGAGAGCATCGACATATCCTGGCGGATGACAAACTCGTCCCGACTGAGAAAATAGCCGTTCTCAGGTTCGCCCCAGTGGTAGGAGCCATATTGCCAGAGCGGGTGTTTTGCGTCCAGGCGGGCTGCGGGGTCCTGTGTCAATATCTTGTTGACATCACCACGATAGGGAGCTTTAAGTTTGGCTTTGTCGTCACGATGCCAAGTCACATAAAAGATGCCCACCACCCGGCGACCGGGTTTGGGCGGACCGACCTGGGATATCTCCGGCATGGGGCGTCCAAGCGCGTCGGTGCCAACCCAGGTGTCGGCGTAGAGATCGCGTTGTTGCGGGGCTGTGCCGGATTGAGCGTGTAACCCGGCGGTGCACAGGATAATCAGAACTGTCGCGGTTATTAGCTTTTGCATATATCAGCCTTTATGGACATCGATTTTAGATTTGCCACTGCGTTCATAGGGCGGCGGACTGACTACTACCGTACCTTCTTCGTCCGGTGGTTCCGCTGAGCCTGGGTGACCGCCGAATCCGAAATTGCGCATGATGTCGGCAAAGGGGTTGCCGGTTGTGCCGCGTTCTTCATAGAGCACCATCTGATACTCCTGTTCTGCCGCCCGGTAGATATAGAATGTGATCAGAAATAGAATGAACATGAAAGGGCCACCTTTCAACCAGATGTAGAGGGTCAGCAATCCCAGAGCCACGGCAATAAAGCGTCCGATCCGGCTGGCAACCCAGGTTGCCTTCAGCCGGCTCATAAAGAACTGCTGTAGAAAAGCCCGCAAAATACGTCCGCCATCCATCGGGAACGCCGGCAGTAGATTGAAAATGCCGAGCGAGATGTTCAGCAGCATGAAATCACGGAGCAGCTCTTTCGCCAGATTGGTTGAGGTCAGAACCGGAAAGAGCCTTGCGGCGTAGAGAAAACCGAAGCCGAGTGAGAGACTGACTGCCGGACCGGCAATCGCAACCAGAAACTCCTGCCAGGCTTTACGCGGCATCGAAAGCAGGGTTGCCCGGCCGCCGAGCATCATCAGGGTGATATCACGCACCTGACATCCGAAGCCCATCGCCACCAGGCTGTGCCCCAGTTCATGCGCCGCAATTGAGAACAGCAAGCCGACGCAGCCGATCAATCCGAAAAGAAGATTGCGGTAATAAAACAAACCGAAGTAGAGCAGCAGGAAGATCACCGATGAGTCGAGGTAGATCGGTATGCCGAAAATTCGGCCGAGTGTGTATGATTTTCTAAACATTATTAAAAATTACTTTTTGTCTGAGGTTACAGTGTTGTGGCCAAGAGTGTCGCGTTTGTATCCGGTTCAATGAAAAAGGCGTCGGCGGATGCGGGGATCAGGGCGCTGGAGCCGCATTTCAGGTCAATGCAGCCATTCCCGCAGCGCAAGCGCGCGGAGCCAGTGCTGGTGAAGAGTGCCGTGAATGTGCTGCCGTCCGTCTGTATTGCCAGTGGTTCGGTGAGAGTCAGTCGGCGCATGGTGAAGAACTCGCAGCTGAGCACACTGGCTGTTGTTTTGGACTCAGGCCGGGGAGGGGTGAGCATGCCAGGGGTCGGCAGGGCCCAGTCGATAGTCTTGAGGCTCTGTTCGATGTGCAGCTCGCGTGCATTGCCCTGTGCATCTGTGCGGTTCCAGTCAAACAGACGGTAGGTTGTGTTGGAGCTTTGCTGAACTTCGTAAATCAGAGTACCCGCTCCGATGGCGTGTACCAATCCGCCGGGTATGAAAAGTGCCTGTCCCGGGGTGATTGTCAGTCGATTCAGCAGATCGGCGGGCTTTCCGGACTCCAGGGCTGCCAGTAAATCATCGGCACCTGTTTTCTCTTTCAGTCCGGCGTAAAGAGCTGCGCCTTGTTCACATTCCAGAACGTACCACATTTCGCTCTTGGGAGCACCCGCTGTCAGAGCGGCATTGGCGTTGTTGGGATGAACCTGCACACTGAGCTTACTGCGGGCATCGATGATTTTAAAGAGCAGCGGGAATCGGTTCGGGTCTGGTGCCTTTCCACCCACGAGATCGACACCGAATTCGGAGACCAGATCACGGAGAGTGCGTCCGGCGTAGGTGCCGCAGGCGACTACACTCATGCCATCGGGATGCGCGGAAATCTCCCAGGATTCGGCACAGGGATGCGGTGCCTGGGTGCGTGTGTAGCGGTCGGCGATTTTGTCGCCTCCCCAGAGATAATTTTTGTAAACCGGTCTGAAAACCAGCGGCTCATTGAGCAGATTCATGATGGTATTTTAGCATAACACAGGGGGCTTCATCAGTGTTAATTGAGGATTTTTTTCCGGCGGCTCGTTTTACGGGATTGAGCTGTGCTGTCTCATATTATCGTTTAAGTGGGACATAGGTAAAAGGCTGTGTCTCACTGTGTCTCACATCCGTCTCAGTTTTGATGCGACAAAAATAATTTGTTAACTTCTTGTTATACAGCTGTTTGTTGTTTGTTTTGTTGTCATTTGCATGAATTTTGTTTTTTGTTGGTATGCTTACTGCTCAAAGCTGTGTCACGGCGTAATTTTAGAAAAATGCCAAAATGGAGCAGAAAAATGTCAAAGGTTTTAGGAATTGATTTAGGAACAACGAACTCTTGTATGTCGGTTATGGAGGGTGGTGAGCCCGTTGTGATACCGAACGCCGAGGGTCAGCGCACAACACCTTCGATTGTGGCTTTTACTAAGGACGGAGAGCGTCTGGTGGGACAGGCGGCAAAGCGCCAGGCCGTGACCAATCCGAAAAACACGGTTTATTCGGTCAAACGTTTCATGGGGCGCAAGTTCGATGAGATGGCTCAGGAAATTTCTATGGTGCCTTACGAGGTGATACGCTCGGCGAACGGTGATGCGCACGTCAAAATCGGCGAGAAGGTTTACTCACCGCCCGAGGTTTCGGCTATGATTCTTCAGAAGCTGAAGACGGATGCGGAGTCATATTTCGGGGAGAAGATCACCCAGGCGGTGGTTACGGTGCCGGCCTACTTCAATGATTCTCAGCGTCAGGCAACCAAAGATGCCGGTCGTATAGCTGGCTTGGAGGTGCTGCGTATCATCAATGAACCCACAGCTGCTTCGCTGGCCTATGGTCTCGATAAAAAGAAAGACGAGAAGATAGCAGTGTACGATTTCGGCGGCGGTACATTTGATATATCGATCCTCGATATCGGCGATGGTGTTTTTGAGGTCAAGGCCACTAACGGGGATACGCATCTGGGTGGTGACGATCTTGATCAGGCCATCATGAACTGGCTTTGCGATGAGTTTAAAAAGGAGAGCGGCATTGACCTGAGCAGGGATACGATGGCCTTGCAACGTTTGAAAGAGGCGGCGGAGAAGGCCAAATGCGAGCTCTCTTCCTCATCGAGTTCCGAGATCAATCTACCTTTCATCACAGCCGACAGCAGCGGTCCGAAACATCTGAGCATATCGTTGAGTCGTGCCAAGCTTGAGTCGCTTACCGACCAGTTGCTGGAGCGTACTACCCAGCCTTGCCGCGACTGTCTGCGCGACGCGGGCCTGAAGAGTGTTGATGAGGTTGTGCTCGTGGGCGGTCAGACCCGTATGCCCAGATTGCAGCAGAAGGCCGGTGAACTTTTCGGCAAAGAGCCGCATAAAGGCGTTAATCCTGATGAAGTGGTGGCGATCGGTGCGGCGATTCAGGGTGGCATTCTCAAGGGGGACGTCAAGGATGTACTTTTGCTGGATGTAACTCCTCTGACTTTGGGTATTGAAACCCTGGGTGGCGTGATGACACCGCTGATTGAACGCAACACCACAATACCGACCAAGAAAAGCGAGATATTTTCAACAGCTGCGGACAATCAGCCCTCGGTGGAAATACATGTTCTGCAGGGTGAGCGTAAGATGGCAGGCGATAACAAGACGATCGGTCGCTTCCATCTCGACGGCATACCGCCCGCTCCGCGCGGACGTCCTCAGATAGAGGTTTCGTTTGATCTGGATGCCAACGGCATCCTGAATGTGCACGCCAAGGATCTGGGTACCGGTAAAGAGCAGAAGATTACAATTACCGCTTCGAGCGGTCTCTCTAAAGAGGAGATTGAGAAGATGTGCAAAGATGCCGAAGAGCATGCTGCAGATGATGCGCGTCGGCGGGAGGAGGTTGAAACCCGCAATCAGGCCGAGAATCTCTGCTACCAGGTTGAGAAGCTGCTCAAGGATAACGGTGAGAAGTTGTCGGCTGACAAAAAGGCACCGGTGGAAAAAGCGGTTGAAGATTTGAAGAGTGTGCTCAAGAGCGGTTCAATCGATGAGATTAAAGCCAAGCAGGATGAGCTGAACAAGGCGATGGAGGCCATCACCCAGGAGATGTATGCACAGCAGCCTGAGGGCGACGGTGCTGATGCGGGCGGCACTTCAGACGATTCCGGGGCCGCATCTGGCGGCGGCAACGCCGAAGACTCCGCCGGTTCGGATGACGGTGTAATTGACGCTGATTACACAATGATGGATGATGACAAGAAGTAATCAGAGCCGCTTGTCAAGGTTTACAATTTCGAAACTTAACAGAAGTTCTAACAAACAAAGGAGAATACACAATGGCAAAAATTCGTCCATTAGGCGACCGTGTGCTGGTTGAGCCTGTCGATGAGAAAGAGGTCACCAAGGGTGGCATTATTATTCCTGATTCCGCTAAAGAAAAACCGATGGAGGGTAAGGTTATCGCTCTCGGTAAAAAGGTGGATGATGATGGTAAAGAGATCGCTTTTGACGTCAAAGTCGGCGACAAGGTTCTGTTGCCCAAATATGGCGGAACAGAGATCAAAATTGACGATGTGAGCTATCAGCTCGTCCGTGAGGATGATCTTCTCGGAGTGCTGGTGTAAAGGAAGCCGTGCTGCGGTTTAACAATTTAAGAACAATTATTCAATGGAGAATATGATATGGCTGCAAAGCAAATGAAGTATGATTCGGATGCCCGCCAGAAGATTATGAGCGGCATCGAAAAACTGAGCCGTGCGGTTGCTACGACACTGGGACCATGCGGACGCAATGTAATCCTGGACAAAAAATTCGGATCGCCTGCAATCACCAAGGATGGTGTGACGGTGGCGAAAGAGATTGAGCTGCCCGACCCCTTTGAAAACATGGGTGCGCAGATGGTGCGTGAGGTTGCCAGTAAAACCAGTGATGTGGCCGGTGACGGAACCACGACAGCAACTCTGCTGGCTGAATCAATCTATCGCGAAGGTTTGAAGAATGTGACCGCCGGTGCCAATCCGATGGCTCTCAAACGCGGTATCGACAAGGCGACCAAAGCGGTTGTTGCGGCGATAGCCAAACAGTCCAAGAGAGTTAAAGATCCGGCTGAAATCGCCCAGGTGGCCACAATTTCAGCCAACGGTGAGAGCGAGATCGGTGAGATCATCGCCGACGCGATGGACAAGGTCGGCAAAGACGGAACCATCACGGTTGAAGAGGCCAAGACCCTTGAGACAACTCTGGAGGTTGTTGAGGGTATGCAGTTTGATAAAGGTTACCTCTCGCCCTACTTCGTGACCTCTCCCGAGGATATGGAGTGCGTGCTTGAGAATCCCTACATCCTGATCTTTGAGAAGAAGATTTCCAACCTGAACGACATGCTGCCGCTGCTGCAGAATGTTTCGAAATCAGGCAAGCCTTTGCTGATCATTGCGGAGGATGTTGAGGGTGAGGCACTGGCCACTCTGGTGGTCAATAAGTTGCGCGGCACCCTGCAGATTGCTGCAGTCAAGGCCCCCGGATTCGGCGATCGCCGCAAAGCGATGCTTGAAGATATCGCCGAGCTTACCGGCGGCAAGATGCTGAGCGAGGATCTCGGAATCAAACTTGAGAACGTAGAACTGAGCGATCTCGGTTCGGCCAAGAAGGTTACCATCACCAAGGATGACACCACGATTGTCGAGGGTGCCGGTAAAACCAAGGCTATCCAGGCTCGTATTGCTCTGATCAAAAAACAGATTGAAGAGACCAGCTCCGACTACGACCGTGAGAAACTGCAGGAGCGTCTGGCGAAACTGGCCGGCGGTGTAGCGGTTATCAAGGTCGGTGCGCCGACGGAAGCGGCGATGAAGGAGAAAAAGGATCGCGTTGACGATGCGCTGCATGCCACACGTGCCGCTGTTGAGGAGGGTATTGTCGCAGGTGGTGGTGTCGCTTTGCTGCGTTGCCAGAAGGCGATTAAGTCGGTTGATGCCGAGGGTGACGAGGCGATCGGTGTGAGCATTATTGTCAAGTCGCTGGAAGCTCCCTTGCGTCAGCTGGTTGAGAACTCCGGTCAGGAGGCCGCTCTGATTGTAGAGAAGGTCAAGAATGGCAGTGGTGCCTTCGGCTACAATGTCTCCAGCGGTGATTACGGTGATCTGATCAAATCCGGTGTGCTTGATCCGGCCAAGGTAACCCGCAGCGCGTTGCAGAATGCGGCTTCGATAGCCGGTCTGTTACTGACTACCGAGTGTATGGTCACTGAGATACCCGAGAAAGAAACACCTCCGCCAGCCGCTCCTGGCATGGATGGGATGATGTAATCTTTCAAATCGACAAGAGATAAAAAAGGCGGTCGCTGCGGCGACCGCCTTTTTTATCTCTTGTGGAAAACGGATGAATAAAAAACCGGTTCCGTCTGTGGCGGGTCTGAATCAATCCTCTTCATTCTTGCGGTTTTTGGCTGCTTCAGCAATCACCTTCTGAGCGACATTTGAAGGAACAATGTCATATCGCTCAAACGCCATCTCGAAAGATGCCTGTCCGCCGGTCATCGAGCGCAGTTCCGCCGCATATTTAAAGAGTTCCGCCAGGGGCGCCTCTGCAGTAATGACTTGAATCTCACCATTGGAATCCATGCCCAGAACCCGGCCGCGCTTATGGGGCATGTCACCAGAGATTGCACCCATGTAGGTTTCCGGAATGGTAATTGTCAGTTTCATGATCGGCTCAAGCAGCACCGGTTTGGCATTGGACATTGCCTCGCGCAGTGCGCGTGAACCGGCAATTTTAAAGGCGACCTCGGATGAATCGACATCGTGATAGGAGCCGTCGTACAGGTGTACCTTGACTTTTTGTACCGGATAACCGGCAACCGCACCGGCCAGCATGCCTTCATCGACGCCCTTCTGCACGGCGGGAATGAAATTACCTGGAATGGCACCGCCCACAATCTCGTTGCAGAATGCTTCTTGATCGCCTTCAAGCAACGGTTCGACCCGAAGATAGACCTCGCCGTACTGGCCACGCCCGCCGGATTGTTTCTTGTGCTTGTAATGGCCTTCACCTTTGGCGGTGATAGTTTCGCGATACGGCACTTTCGGGGTGAAGGTGTCGACGCTGACGTTGGATTGCTGCTTCATCAAAGCCACCGAGACATCGATGTGAACGTCGCCGAGCCCCTTGAGTAGAATCTCATGGGTTTCAATCTGTTTCTCATACTTGATGGTTGGATCGGCATCCAGAAGCCGATGAATGGCGGTACTCATTTTGTCCTCATCAGCCTGCGTCCTGGCTTTGATTGCCACATAGGTGACCGGAGAAGGGAATTTGATGGGGGCCACCACGGTTTTACCGTCTTCAGCCAACGTGTGATTTGTCTTGACCGTCTTGAACTTGGGCACAGCCACAATATCCCCGGGTCCCGCCTCATCAATGGGTGTCTGTTTCTTGCCGACCATCAGCATCATCGCGGAAACGGTCTCCTTAGATCCCGTGTCGGTGTTGACAACGCTCATTCCGGGTTTGAGTCTGCCCGAGATAACACGCACGAAGTTGAGCTGGCCCAGGAAGGTGTCAATTGTTGTGCGCCAGACCTGCCCCACAAAAGCACCCTCCGCATCCGTTTTAATCAGATTGCCTTCATTGTCAGTGTAGGGACGATGACCCGGCGCGGGTATGATGCGGCAGATGCTGTTCAAAAGGTTGTCGATACCGACACCGCTCAACGGGAAAACTGAGTATATAGGGTGTACATCACCGGCTTCTATGCCGTCATGCAATCCCTTTCTTATTTCGGCTGCAGCAAGTGTGCCCTGGTCAAAGAACTTGTTCATCAGTTCTTCCGAGGTTTCAGCGGCAGATTCCGCCAGCGACTCGCGGATTCCGGCAAGGTTCTCCGGTAATTCGTCCTGGTCAAGAATATTGATAACTTTATCATTGCTCTCAGGTGCGGTTATCGGAACGCAGTTCACACCGAAAGCATCACGGATAGCCGCTACGGTTTTTTCGAAATCGGCGTTTTCTTTATCAAGACCCGTCAGTACAAAGGCGATCGATGATATCCGATTGTCTTTGCATATCTTCCAGGCGGCACGCGTGCCCACTTGCACTCCGGATGTGGCATCAACGGTGATAAGTGCCGAATCGGATGCCTGTACCGCACTTATTATCTGGCCGTAAAAATCCTGAAATCCCGGAGTGTCGGTGTAAACCAGTTTGTATTCTTTGCCATCCATTGTGTGATTGGCTGCGAAGGTAGAGGCGAAGATTGTGATACCGCGGGATTTTTCCTCCTCGGTTGTGTCCGAAACACTGGAGCCGTTTGTAACCAATCCCATGCGATCATTCAATCCCAGTTTGAAGGCAATTGCATCGGTCAATGTCGTTTTACCGCTTCCACTGTGTCCTAAAATGACAAAATTACGAACATTATCTACTGCTACACTCATAAATTGGTTCCCCGCTTTTAAAGGTTAAACTGGTTACAATTCAATGACCGCGATCTGATTAAAAATCCCAGTCCCACATTCAACTAAAGAACAGAAATCTTCGCATTAAACAGCACTCCAACGCAAGAGGATTTTTACGGGAAATTGAAATCCTGCAAAAAAACGATCGGTCGAGCAGGGAAAATTGATGAAGCTGCTGTTTATTTTACTCGTGGTCGGAAACTGAACATTCCCACTCCGCCAGCAAGGAGAAGCACGGCAAAAATGATCAGCATTCTGGCAGGCAGACCACTCTCGACAAAGGGCAGCACGCCCAGCAGCATAGCTCCGATCAGGCAGGTGCATACACCGACAATCTTGAAAACGGAAAAGGGCTCTTTCACCTCGGCGTTGAAAGTTTCGCTGTCACCGGGATAATCTCCGATCGGCGTTTTCAAGCGCTCCATGAATTTATGAGTGTCCTCCGCCTCCTGCGCTGCGGCTGAATGCAGCATGCTTACCGCCACAGAGACAATCGATGTCACAAGTGTCGTCGCCACCAGCAGAATATTCTCCATTTTCCAGGTCAGTCCCAGAATTGTCGCTTCGTCGATTCCGCTTACACGGCCCCAGATGAAGATCGTCAACCCGGCTGAAATACCTGTACCGAATCCGGCAAGTGCGCCACGGTTGGTGATTTTCCCGGACAGCAATCCCAGAATCATCGGAATCGCCACCGGTGCAGTTGCGATCCCGAAGAGTTTGAACATGTTGCGCACCAAACCTTCGCCGGTCATATCCTTGAGCATAACCGAGAGTGAGATCACAATTGTTCCGACCAGCAGTGTCATTAAACGTCCCACCAGAACATATTCACGCGGTGAACGTCCGGGGCGTATCATGCGGCGGTAGATGTCGTTGGTCAATACGCTGGAACACACATTATAGTCGCCGCTGAGCGTTGAAAGTGTGGATGAAAACATTGCTGCCACAACCAGACCGGCCAGACCTGCCGGCAGCAGATGCAGACACAGTTGCGGATAAACCTGCGCTGACTGGGCTATGTCGGGCAGGAATTGACGGGCTGCCATCGCCGGCAGCAGGATCAACGGGGGACCGATCAGCTGTAGAAAGATTACCAGCAAGCCGGTTTTAACGGTGTCACGCTCGGTGGGGACGCAGTAGTATCGTTGAATCAGGGCCCAGTTGACACTGCTGTACGCCAGCATGTAAAGCAGGATCGAGACCAGGATGTAAACGATGTTAAAATCCGGTGAGGTCAGCTTGAAGAAACCTTCAGGGCTGTTCCTGACAAACTCCATGAAACCGCCGGTTTCATTCAGTGCCAGAGGCACAAGAGCAATGACAGCCAGAGCCATGATGATGAACTGGATAAAGTCGGTTATCGCTACCGCCCACAAACCACCCATCAGCGTGTAGGCCAGCATGACTCCGCCCGAACAGATCATTGCCGGTACAATCGGCACGTTAAAGGCTTTGGATACGAACACACCGATTGCAATCAGCTTGAAGGCGTCGTCAATAATGCGAACCGGTAGACCCTGCCAGGCGAAGATTTGGCGAACGGCCGGACTGTAACGTGTTTCCAGATACTCCACCGGGCTGTCAATGCGTGCCCGCCGCCATCGGCGACTGAAGAAAAGCACGCTGGTAATTGTGCCAGCTGCACATATCCAAAAGATCGTGACCGCCACGCAGCCATACAGATAGGCGAGCGCAGAGTATGAGATGAAGCCGAAGGCGCTGAAACTGGCCATGTAAAAGGAAACACCGCTTAGCCACCATGGTATCCGGTTGCCGCCGCTGAAGTAGTCTTTTATGTTGCGCATGTAGCGGCTGAAAAAGATTCCGACACCGAGCATCAAAGTAAAATGCCCTGCAAGAATGATATAGTCAGGTTTGGTTAGCTGGCCGGCGGCAGTTGATGTCATCGGTTGTTTCCTGTCTGTCTGTCTGTCTGTAAACTTACTGAGGTGATCAGAGAGTAAAGAGCTTTTTTGAGCTGTCAAATGTTGGAGGCTGAATGTCGGGAGGAGAAGATGCGCCGATCAGTGTCAGCGGGTTGTTGAAGCCGACTTTGATCAGGTCAGCTTCACCGAGCAAGTCGAGCGAAGCCAGATAGTTCATGCACTCCAGAATTGATGAACCGCTGCCGGCAAGATATCCGCTTGCGGGGTTGTAAACTTTGCCGGATTGATCCCGTTTCACCTGCGAGCCGAACATCTCGTATGTGCCGGGCGGCATATCGGAGAGTGCTGTGGCGTCGCTGGTTATAACAACCCGATCGGCACCCTTGACCCTTAGAATAATTTTAATCAGAGCGTCGGGCAGATGATGCCCGTCGGTGATGATCATGGCGTTCAGATCGTCACAGGCTAGCGATTCCAGCATTGGGTTTTCGTGGCGGTTGACCATGGCCGGCAAACCGTTGCCAAGGTGGGTGATCGCGCGTGCACCGGCTACGGCTGCGGCTTTTATGGTGGAACTCTCTGCCAGTTGATGTCCCAGCGAAACGGTAATTCCGTGTTTGCGGGCTTCGGCGATCAGCTCGGCGGTACCGGGAAGTTCCGGCGCGAGAGTCAGCATTCTGACATTTTCCCGGCCGAGTCTGATCAGCTGGCGCAGCAGATCGATATCGGGTTGGCGTACATGCTCAAGCGGATGCGCACCCCGTGCTCCGTTCTGAGCAGAGATAAAGGGGCCCTCCAGATGAATGCCTAAAATACGTTCTCTGAACTCGGGCATGGCGATAACCTGCGATATGACCGGCAGATTGTTTTCATAGACATCCATGCCGGAGGTGATAACAGTCGGCATAAATGCCGCAGTGCCCGCATTGAGAACCCTGCGTGCCGCCTCTGCGCAATCCTCCAGCGTCAGGCCGGGGGCTGAAAAATCAGTTCCGCGCCATCCGTTAACCTGCAAATCCACAAAACCTCTGGCCATCGTTGTTTAACCTGTTTTTTTATATAAGAGCCGCTGCGGCTTTGTCCAGAAACAGACGGCAATTGCTGTGATTTCTAAGAATGGATGCGGGGATTTCAGGTGCGATCGGATCGTTGAGTGTGCGTTTAACCGCATCAGCCTTGCGCCTGTCAGGAACCGTCACAACAATCCCGGCACTCTGCATAATATGATGCACACTCATGCTGACAGCCCTTGCCGGCACACTTTCGATCGTTTCGAACCAACCCTCGCCCATCTGTTGTTCGCGACATTTCTGATCCAGAGTGACAACCAGATAAGGAGCGGTTGTCTCGAAATCAGCCGGCGGATCATTGAAGGCCAGATGACCGTTCTCGCCGATACCGACACATGCTAAGTCGATCGGATGGGCTTTGATCAGTTCGCCCATCTCAGCGCATACCCTCTCAGGTTCGGCGGCACTGCCGTCGATCAGATGGGCGGCATGCAGAGCGGGAACCTGATTTATAAAACGCTCTCTGAGATATTTTCTGAAGCTCGCCGGGTGGTTTTCATCCAGACCGATATACTCATCCAGATGAAACATAGTAACTTTGCTCCAGTCAATGCCTTCAGTCTGTGTCAAAGCGTTCAGCATTTCGAACTGGCTGGCACCGGTGGCGAGAATAATATTTGCATGCCCGCGCTCTGCGATCGCTTCTCTGATGGCGGCAGCAGCCCATTGAGCCGCCGCCGCTCCCATCTCTTCTTTTGATTTGAATATTTCGGTTTTCAGATTTTCATCTCCCATCCCGGCTCGTAACTGCGCGACCAGAGTTTCTGCGCTTCGGGGTCGTTGATGATGTGACCGGTTGCGGGATCGATATTCAGGGTGTGGCCGACACGTTGCGCTATGTTGCCCAGCTGTACCAGCAGGGTGCTCTTGTGTCCTGACTCCACGTCGGCGTTGAGGCTCTTGCCCTCCCGGATGCCTTCAAAGAGATTTCTGATATGCAGTACATCCAGCTTGCCGGAGGGATTTTGCGAGTCGGTGGCGTCCACTCTGCTCACGGTTTTTACCGTGCGCACCTCTTTGCCGCCGAGATCAAAGATAGTGTAGCCGTTGGCACCGGTGTGCAGCGAGCCTTTGTCGCCATTAAGAATGACACCGACACTTTGCCCCTCCTGGCCACGACCATAACAGCTGAAGCCCTCCCATGTCATAACGCTGCGGTTTTCAAACTCCCAGCTTATCGTCTGGGTATCCGGGGTTTCCCAGTCATCGTTGTAGACCAGACGTCCGCCATACGAGCTGACC
Source organism: Kiritimatiellia bacterium (assembly GCA_018399555.1). Taxonomy (GTDB): domain Bacteria; phylum Verrucomicrobiota; class Kiritimatiellia; order RFP12; family UBA1067; genus M55B167. The sequence goes on from JAGYOL010000033.1 coordinate 16,706, forward strand.
TTGACCGGATAGTCAACGCCGAGGCCCCAGCGTACCAGGTCAACCATATGCGTACCGTTGTTCAGAGCTTCTCCGGTACCCCAGTGCCAGAACCAGTGCCAGTTATAGTGGATCAAGTTGTCTTTGAACTCTTTACGCGGTGCAGGGCCCTGCCACAAATCCCAGTTAAGCCAATCTGGCGGAGGTGTCACCTTGCCCACGCCGATCGGCGCACGGTTGCGCGCATACCAGCCCTTGCCGAAATAAACGCGACCGATGGCACCGCTGCGCACCTCCTCCATCGCCCGCACAATATTCGGGAATGAACGGCGCTGATTGCCCATCTGCACACATTTTTTGTACTTTTTCGCCGCCGCCACCAGCAATTCGCCCTCAGCCGGGGTGTGACTGCACGGTTTTTCAAGATAAACGTGCTTGTCGGCCTGTAAAGCCATCAGGGTCGCCGGGGCGTGCCAGTGGTCAGGCATAGCCACAACCAGCACGTCGTACTCCTTGCTTTCGAGTGACTTGCGGATATCACCGAACACACTGGGTTTGAAGGACTGCGCCTTTTCAAGGTTTTTCACGCACTTGGCCGAGGCGCGGCTGTCCACATCAATAACGTGAACAACATCACAGTCCGGCAGGGCCGCGAAGTTTACAGCCAGCGCATTGCCGCGTGCGTTCACTCCGGCAACCGCCACGCGAATCCGATCATTGGCCCCCTTGACTCTGTTATAACTCTCTGCGGACATGCCCGTAAGAGTTCCGCCTGCCGCTGCAGCAGCGGAGGCACCGACGGTTTTTCTCATAAAATCTCGACGTGTTTCGTTCATAATTATCCCTCCATTCGCCATCACACTAGCAAAGGGGAAAACGAAACGCAAGCGATAGAATAAAAAAAATCAGACCGCAAATTGTAATGTCGGCCAGGACACAGGAAAATGAGCTGAGCTGAATTATTGTTTTTCAGGTCAAGTTCACCTGATAGCCTGCTATTGCCTGAATGCCTGAGAGTCCGGCGGGGTGGCTAGAGAACTTCATCAATCATAGCCGGATCAAACTGTGCGAGATCAGCAAGAATAATATCCGCATGATCGACATCCTGCCGATGGGCGGTTGAACGGGAGAGGGCCACACATTTCATGCCGGCCGCTTTGGCGGCACTGACACCTGCCCAGGAGTCCTCAAAAACCAGACACTCATCCGGCTGCACACCCAGCATCTCCGCGCCTTTCAGAAAACCGGATGGGTCGGGTTTACCGTGCGGATAATCTTCGGCGCCGAGTGCAAAACGTACACTTTCCAGCACGTCAGCCACGCCGAGATTATGAATAACATCAGCTCTGGGTGAGCCGGAAACCACGATCACCGGATATGTCGCGGCGAGAGTGCGTAGAAGATCAGCGGAGTTTTCAATCACCAGATTGGCCTCATTCCGGCACAAACGCTTGTGGTGTTCACTCAGAACCAGGGTCATTTTTTCAAGAGAGATACCGGCGGTCTCAGGAAATTGCCGGGTTATATCGCGATAGATGTCCAGCCATGAACGGCCATAGACAATCTCCATCAGCATGTCGCTGTCACAGCGGCAGCTCAGTTCACGCAGATAGTTCACCATGGCCTCGACCCATAACCGTTCGGTGTCAACCAGTGTGCCGTCCAGATCAAAAATTATCGCTTTTATCGCCATTGCGTCCCTGTCCCGCAGAGTGGTTGTTCTTGTTTTGGAAATTGATAGCTACCCGCCTGGCCAGTTCATTCCGCCTCACGGGTAATGAATCGAGCTGCTGCAACGGGGGAGTCTGAATTGAAGGCTGCTCAGCTCTTGATGCAACATTTTTTGAATTTTCTGCCGCTGCCGCAGGGGCATGGATCGTTGCGTCCAATCTTGGGCTCTTCTCTGCGTTCCGGATCGGGACCGAAAATCTTGCCGTCCATAAAAAACCACTCGCCGTTGATCTTCCTGAACTGAGCCAATTCATGATGATCGAAGGAGGTTTCATTTACGGTGTAATGCGCGATGAATTCAACCCTGCCCCTTTCGTCACCGGCGGCACCGTCAACCTCTTCCAGTATCTCAATGCCGGTCCATTGTGCGGATTCAGCCCATTTGCGGCTGCTGTCGGCATCAAATTCTTTCTTTACTTTGGGACCAGATGTCTCATAGAGAAATTCAACTGTGCCCAGTGCGTACGCAGTGTAGCGTGCCCGCATCAGCTGCACGGCGGTCTCCGGTTTCCTCTTGTGAATCAGAAATGGTTCGCAGCACTCTTCAAAAATAAGTTTGCTGCCGCAGGGACAATAGTCGCTCATACCTTATTCTCCGCTTTGTCTGAAATTCTCCGCTCCGGAAAAGAAGTCGTACTTTACATGAATGAATCCCGATCTGGCAACCAAAAAACAGAATTTGGAGTGGCAAATCAACTCTCTCTCATACGTTTTGAGGTGCGCACCGCACAAAACTCCTTGCCGCACATGGAGCAGTGGTCATCGGAGTGGCTGTCGGTTTTTTCAGCTCGGGTTCGCAACCAGCGCGTGCGGGCCCGCTCAGGGTCCATTGCGCATTTGAACTGCGCCTCCCAGTCGAAGCTGGCACGTGCCTCTGACATACGGTCATCGATATCCCGCGCTCCGGGCAGACCGCGGGCGATATCAGCGGCATGTGCGGCGATCCGATAGGCGATAACACCCTGGTGCACCTCTTCATCATCCGGCAGACCCAGGTGTTCGGCCGGCGTCACATAACAGAGCAGCGCCGCGCCATAGGTGGCGGCGGCGGTTGCGCCGATACAGGATGTGATATGATCGTAGCCCGGAGCTATATCGGTTACCACCGGACCAAGTACGTAGAAAGGGGCACCGTCGCAGAGTTCCTGCTGACGCTCCATGTTCATGCGGATCTGATCGAAGGGGATGTGTCCGGGGCCCTCTACCATAACCTGAACTCCGCGTGTTCGCGAGCGTTGGACCAGCTCTCCCAGAACCTCGAGTTCGCCGAACTGCGCCGCATCACTAGCGTCGGCCAGACAGCCCGGACGCAGCCCGTCTCCCAGCGAGACGGTCACATCGTGCCTGACCAGAATATCCAGCACCCTGTCCCAGTTGGTGTAGAGCGGATTCTCCTGGTTGTTTTTTTTCATCCACTCGGCCATGATGGCCCCGCCCCGGCTGACAATCCCCATTTTTCTTTGCATCGAAGCGCTGATCTGAGCGCGTAGAAGACCGGCATGCAGAGTCATAAAATCCACGCCCTGCACAGCCTGCTGCTCGATCACCTCCAGCAGCAATCCGGGGTCAAGCTCCGGTATGTCGCCCTCCGTCCGGGAGATTGTTTCGTAAACCGGCACTGTGCCCAGCGGCGCCGGTGACGCATCCAGCATGCCCTGGCGGATCTCATGAATGTTTTCGCCGACACTCAAATCCATGACAAAATCGGCCCCGGCTTTGAGTGCCACCGCGAGCTTCTCCAGTTCATCACCTTTGCCGGAGCGTGTTGTTGAACGGCCCAGATTGGCATTGACTTTTGTTTTAAAGAGACGTCCCACGCCGACCGGGCGCACAT
>JAGYOL010000034.1 GCA_018399555.1 Kiritimatiellia bacterium
CAGCGTCCGTGTTGAAACCTCCACATCGGTTGTATACTTAACCAGCAACAGTGCTACGAATGATATCACCGGTCCCGGCAGAACCGGCAGCACACAGCCGAGCAAACCGATCAGCGAGATCAATACTGCCGCACTCACTATGAGCAGTGTCAAAAGTTCGTTCATCACTGCGGTCTCCCGCTCCAGAACGACCGCCAGTACGCCTGATCGACAGCGAAGGGGTCAAAAGGATTCTTGTTGATGTCAAAATCTTCCGGCAGAATGCCGTAGCGTTTCATCTCACGGATATACTGATGGTTGGGTTCCCAGCCTTCCATACCCCAGATTGGTTTTTTATCCAGCACTCTGCCAGCTTCAACAATTCGCTGCAGAATTTTCTGATAGTCCGGGTCTTGTCTGCTTTTAAAAACCGCTGCGCCGCAGCGATCAAGCCCGCCAGCCTCTGCAGCCAGCGGCGCACGCAGGATTGTGGAGAGCTCAGGTTTGTCAAAATTAACCATCAAAGGCCAGAAGAAGAGGCGGATCGGATCGTTTTCAAAGACCAATCTCTCATATTTGCCGGTGTTGCGGTTCAAATTCTTGCTTTCAACATTGCGTCGCAGGGCGGAGTCGAATGGAATACGCATTGTGTTGCGGTCGGGCTCGTTTTTATGACAGCTTGCGCAGCGTTTTCTGATGACATGTCCGGCCGCTCCGGTGATCGGACCGAGAATTCTGTTGTAATAGTGTTGATCCTCCGAATTACGTACGCCGGCGTAACTGCCGCAGTAGGGAGCGGCGGTTTCTATCCAGAGTCTGACCGTCAGCACCTCTTTTTCGGTTGCACGCACATTGTGATGTTTCCCGCTGAGTTTGCCCAGCAGCGGACTGGCCGAGCTGCCGACACTGCGCGGTGGGCGGTTCCCCAGGCCGTTCGCACCGTCGATCACCTGCCGGTTGGCAAGCAGGGTCAGATAGGCCGGTGACCACTTGTTTGATTTACGATGGCTCAGATCAACCGAACCCCTGCGCTTTTCGGCATTGTGGCAGCCACAGCAGTTGCGGGTTAAAATCGGCTGAATATCGCGATTGAAATCCAATACATCCGGAATGCCTTCGAAACCCTTGATTTTTGAGGGGTTCCGTTGCGCCGCAAGCGGCACGGTGTTGAGTTGCGGAAAATGCGGGGAGGTGGTGCGTGCTTCATGACACCCGATGCAGGTGGTCTGTTCTCCCGGCATCAAGTCGGCGAAACTATGCATCCGTTTGACCGACATGTCATTTTCATCCAGAGCCACGAAAAAGACCGGGCGGTTGGCCGGAACGGTGAAGAAGGCACTGCCGTCCGCCTCCACGGGCACCGTGCCCAGCCAGCGTTCCAGATTAAAGGAACCGCTCCAGGTTGTTATGTCCATGCCGCCGCTGAAATTGATCGGCTTGGGCAGAGCCTCCAGAATAAGCAGTTTTTTGATCTCGCCGCGTTTGACGCCCTCCATGTTGCGTCCACGATATACATCAATCAGCAGAAATTCGCCATCGCCGCGTCTGCTGTCGGTCCGGTCGGGGATCAACGGCTCACGGCGCCGGGCAGTCAGCAGGCGCGGTTCATGCACATTCACATCTGGGTGCTTGTAAACGCTTTCCAGTTCGCCGGCGCGGTTCAACAGAACTATCTCTTTGCCGCGGGCGAACATGAACACATCTCTGCCGAGCGGTTCAGGATCACGGAAATCTGCGGTTTTGTAAAGTTGCACAGCCGCGCTTTTTTCATCGGGACCCTGCTGCTGTGACACAATGGTGGGGTGTCCGGCGTGTTCATTACGACCATGACCCGGTGAGAAACAGGCGATCACCTCCTGAGTTCCGGGGATCGGCCGGGCGTCTATCATCACAATCCATGAATGCATGTTGCCATAGTAGACATTGACGCCGGTGCCGTCCGGATTCATTACCCACAGGTGATGATACTCCATCTGCGACCGGTCGATATACTCCCAGCGGGTGTAAAGAATCCTGCCGTCGGGCATTACGGCAGGGGTGTTGTCGTGTTCAATATTCCCGGAAACCGACCGGATTCCGCTGCCGTCAGGTTTGCAGCGGAACATGGTGCCGACCTGGGTGTAGTAGCAGCCCACATATCTGCGGCAACGTGTTGAGATAAAAAGTAGGTCGCCATCCGGCAGGAAAATACCCTCGTAATCGTCCCATGGGCCGCTGGTGATCTGCGTCAGGGCTGAACCGTCCGGTTTGATGGTGTAGAGATTGTAATGGTCGCTTTCGCAAGGACGGTATGAGAAGAGAATTGTGCTGCCGTCATAACTGACATGCGGATCGCGTATACTGCCGCCGCGGGCATCCATAATCACGCTGCGCTCTTTGCTGCGCAGGTCGTAGCGATACAATACGCTGTTGTCAGGTTTGCCATGTCCCGTATAGGCTTTGTGATTGCTGTTATCGCTGAAATAACCGATGTTGGCATACCAGTGATTGTCGTTGTATCTGTCGCGGGTGCAGAATATGATCTCACGGCAATCACGCAATTCGTTTTTCAGCAGCGGTTCAAGCAGCTTGGCTTCGGTTGCTGATGTAGTCAGCACAACTGACAACATCGTTAAAAAAAAGCGACAGCATCCGTCGGCAGAGCGATTTTTTTTTGTCATTTTTAAAAGAGTAGCGGCGATCACGGTCAAGTCCTGATTTTAAAGTTGTCACTTTTTTGCACTAGCATCCCATAGGCTTGCCAGCAATCTAGCGGTTCCTATGATTGGCATCTATTATGCGGGGGGTGAAAATGTCAAGCCCGCAGTCGCGCATAATTTTTTTGATAAAGAAGTGCTGTCTTGACGGTTGAATTCTCCTGTAAGCTACAGGAATGAAAATAAAACATACACCGAACAAACCAGCAAAGTCAGAATACACTATCTTACGCCAAATCGTCCAGCATATTCGCAATAGACTCAACAACTCTGCCTTTTGCCCGGCGTTGCATACTGCGACACAGAACAAGACGGCGGCTTTCGAACGATCTCCGGGATGAACTGAATGTCTATGTGGAAAACGGCGAACTGGAGATCGACAACAATCTGGTTGAAAATATAATCCGCGTTCCCGCGCTGGGCAAAAAAAACTGTTAGGTGTCCACTGAATGTGGAGATTGTCCCCGGTCTTGAAATCAACTCCGTCCTTTTCTCCCTCCAATTCTGTCAGAGGAGTGCCGGAAGTTCCTTCGTACACTTTAATCTTAACATCAGAAACGGAGAGATCTGCAGGAAGGATTTTTCAGAGCCGCTGGAGCTGTGATCGCCGAAGTAGAATTGCGCCGTAACAAGGTCTCCGGCAGTGCTGCTTTCGGCGTTGTTCGGATCGGAGCCGTAAAAAAGCCTTTCCTGTCCCGCTGTTATGTTGTCACCATCCGAATCCGTCAGGGTAAAGCAGTGGTAGAAGCGTGAGGAGCTGGCGGTGGTGTCGGTCCAGTCGTGGCGGTTGGTCGAGAGATCGATTGTGACGGTGTCGGCGACGCTCCGGTTGAAAGATTATCGTAGGTGAGTATGCGTCAGCAATCCCGCGCTGGCACCGGTCACACCCCAGCCGGAGGCACCGAAACTCCTGGGCATATAAATAGGCAGAATGCTGTCCAGTAGCGTGACAAGCACAGTGAGTGAGCCGAAAAAAAACAGCGTCCGTGTTGAAACCTCCACATCGGTTGTATACTTAACCAGCATTTTGCGAACAAACTGTATCGGTGTGTCGGTGATTGACGTGTGTCGGATGAATTTAGTAAGATTCTGCGATGATTTCACTGAAAGGAAAAGAGTGCCTGGCTCAAGGAGCCAATCGGGTCTGCTATGTTCATCCGCAGGATTCTTCCAAACTCCTTAAAATAGTGAAGCCCTGGAAAAGATCTCCGATTAAAAAAAGGCAGTCTCCCTGGTACAAACGTCTGCGTCCAGCTAAATGTTTCGATGACAATATCCAGGAGTATAAGGCGTTTATGGCATTGGCTGGCAAGAGGGACTATCAGCGCCATTTTCCACAGTGCTACGGTATGATAGCGACCGATCTCGGAACGGCTATCTGTGTCGAGTATATACGTTCAGATGATCAGGGTGATGAAATTACATCGATGGGCGATTATCTCAGAAAGAACGGATTCACAGATGAAATCAAAGAGGCACTCAATGACCTCTGCTGTTTTTTATACAGTGGCAACATTATCACGAGAGATCTTCGTGAATTCAATATAATGGTTCGCAATCGTGATGGCAGGATGAACCTGGTGATTGTGGATGGATTGGGTAATTCGGAATTTTTGCCGGTATCAAGTATATTTCCCTGGTTTGGGCGTCGTAAAATCAAGCGTAAGTTGCGTCGATTCAGAAACAGACTGGAGCGCAAAATCGGACAGAAATGCTGGAGCATACCCTCTTTTAATTGAATAATAAAAGATTCCTGCCCTGACAATGTGTGGAAGTGTGAAATATGTTTGTGTGAGAGGCTCAACAGGAATAACATACACATTGACCTTTTAAAGGGGGATTATGAAGAACAGTCAGAAATTAGCATCTAAGCTCAATGATATACGTAAAAGCATAGCTGAAGTGGTTGTTGGTCAGCAGGAACTCGTGGACAAACTGATCACTGCTCTGATCTGCAACGGACACGTGCTGATTGAGGGTGTGCCGGGTATTGCCAAGACTCTGGTGGTCAACACCTTGTCGCAGGCACTCGGTGCCCGTTGCAGCAGAGTGCAGTTTACCCCGGATCTGCTGCCGGGTGATTTGATCGGCACCAGGATTTACCGGGCTGAAAGCGGTCAGTTCGAAACATGCAAAGGGCCGATATTCGCCAATCTGGTGCTGGCCGACGAGATCAACCGCGCTCCGGCCAAAGTTCAGAGTGCTCTGCTGGAGGCGATGCAGGAACGCCAGGTTACGCTTGGCCGACAGAGTCACAAACTGCCCGAGCCTTTTATGGTGCTGGCCACACAAAATCCGATTGAGCAGGAGGGCACATACGCACTGCCGGAGGCGCAGATTGACCGATTTATGTTTAAGTTGGTCGTCTCTTATCCCGCAATGGAGGAAGAGCATCTGATCCTCAAACGGATGGCCCGCAGCACTCCTGTGGTAGAGGCTGCTCCGGTTGCAACACTGGACGACGTGCTGGCGTTCCGTGAGATGCTTGATGCAATATACATGGATGAAAAGATTGAAAGATATATTCTGAGAGTTGTCGCGGCCACACGTGACCCGTCAGCTTATCAGATGGCGGATTTGAAACAGTATATACGTTTCGGAGCATCACCGCGGGCTTCGATTTATCTGGCACTGGCGGCACGCGGTCATGCTTTGATACGTAGCGCCGACTTTGTCGCTCCCGATGATGTGAAGGCAGTGCTGCACGATGTGGTGCGTCACCGCATCGCAATCACCTATCGGGCTGAGGCGGATGGCGTCAACTCCGACATTCTGCTGAACCGCATTGCCGCCACGGTGGCGGTGGATGATAGTTAGGGGCTGTAGTTCTAATGCTCCGTAAAGGTATTCGCAGGCCTTTTACATCCCGCCCGATGATATAATTGTTGAGATTACTCATGACCGATAAGAATTTAGATCAGCGGATCAAGCATCTGCATCTGCGCACGCGCTATCCGGTTGAACATCTGCTGGCCGGTGAATACCGCAGTGTTTTTAAAGGTCGCGGTATGGATTTTGATGAGTTGCGTGAATACGCACCCGGCGATGATGTGCGCGTTATCGACTGGAATGTGACGGCCCGTGTCGGACACCCTTACATCCGCAGATATATCGAGGAGCGCGAGCTGGCACTCTGGTTTCTGGTTGATGTTTCAGCTTCAATGTTGACGGGTGCCGGAAACCGCACAAAAATGGATGCGGTGCAGGAAATCACGGCCTTGCTGGCACTCGCCGCAGCGCGTAACAACGACCGTGCCGGACTGATACTCTTTTCTGACCGGGTTGAGCATATTCTGCCCACCCGTAAAGGAATCCAGCACACGATGCGTCTGCTCAGCGATCTGATCGGAGTGCAGCCATCCGGGCGCGGCAGCGCGTTGGAACCAGCTCTGGATTGTGTGGGACATCTGATACATAAGCGAACCCTCATAATCGTGATTTCGGATTTTCTGTTTGACTGCACGCGTGATCAACTTGGTTCAACAGGTTTTCGGCATGACCTGATTGCGGTGGCAGTTAATTCGCCCGCTGAAATCACCCCGCCAACTTGCGGTCTGACCGCGGTGGCTGATGCAGAGAGTGGTGAAGAAAAAATATATGATTTTACCGATAGACTGCGGCGGGAGTTCGCCGACAGCTTTGCCGCTCATCGCGCATACGTGAAGGATGAATTTCTGTCGGTCGGTGCCGATTTTATGGAACTGACCACCGAGAGTGACTGTGTTGAGACGCTGACATTGTTTTTCCGTAACCGCCTGCGACGTATGCAGGACGAGGCGGGAGGGTGACGTAGAGGCGATTTTGCAGTTGCCCTCGCATGAATGAATGAAGGGTTAAAGATGAAAAAACGTTGCATAGTGCTGGGCGGAGTTTTGTTTTTGACAGTGCATCTCTGCGTCTGCGCAGAGATTAAGCTGGGTGTATGCCCGATGAAGAGTTTCGGATTGCCCGGCGAACTGCACAAGGTGAAGTTGCGCATCACGATGGACCGGCCACGCGATTTCACGCTGCGCATACCGCACTGTTCCAACCTTGTGTTGCGGGCGGTCGAACGTTATCCGCTGGAACGCGACAGCTTCGGAATGTACATTCAGTGCCGGGATGCATTTTTTCAAGGTGTGACTCCAGGTGAAATCCGCATAACCAACATTGTGGCGGAGTGTGACAGTACGGTTTATTGTTTTCCGGCATTGAGTTTGAAGATATTGGAAGTGCCCGCTCAGCCGCCGCCGGCGGCTGGGGCGGTGGATCAATAATTTTATGAGATTTACTTGGCCATGGGTTTTACTTTTGCTGCCGCTCGCACTGCTGGCTCTGCGCGGGCGCAGTTTCAAATCGGTTGCAATCTCCAGTCTGCGCGAATGGCGGATGGTGGGAGAGACCGCCAGAATACGTTGGCTGAGGCGTATGCGCTGGCTTGAACTGGCAAGCTGCCTTTTGCTGATTTTGGCTCTCGCCGGCCCGGTACTGCAGCGTAGCGTTCTGGAGGAAGTGCGCCACGGAATAGCAATCGAAATGCTGATTGATATTTCCAGTAGTATGGATTGCGCGATAACCGGCGCAGGTGAAAAAAAACAGAACCGTATGGATGCAGCCAAAACAGCGGTACAGGAGTTCATCGGCGTACGTACCGATGATTTGATCGGACTGATTAAATTTGCACGCTACGCCGACACGGTTTGTCCACTGACCTTCGGCCACAAAGCACTGCAGCAGTTGGCCGGCGAGTTGAAGATTCAAGATCGGCCCAATGAGGATGGCACGGCCTATGGCGACGCCCTGATGCAGGCCTGCGCCCAGTTGCAGCAGATGTCCGAGTGGCGTGGTACCGGACGGCGGGATATCGACCGTATCAGAAGCAGAATAATTGTGCTGCTGACCGACGGTGAAAACAACTGTGGCAGACATCTGCCTCAGGAAGCCGCCGCTCTGGCCGAGAAATGGGGCATCCGTATCTACGTTGTCAGCCTGGGCGAATCTGATGAGAGTGGACGGCTGAGCGATGCCGATCAGCTGCTTTCAAGTGTGGCTGAGCGCAGTGGCGGAAGTTTCTGGAAAATCGACGATCAGGAGGGCCTCGAAAGTGCCTATGCTCAAATAGACGCTCTGGAAAAGAGCGATATCAGCGACACAACTGTTCAGCATGAGGAACCAGTGCACGTTTTTGCCTGGTTTCTGCTTCCGGCTCTGGCACTGATCACCCTGGAACTGGTATTGAATGCCACCCTGCTGCGAGTCAACCAGGAGGAGACAGCATGATTTTTAAAGCTACTCTCTTTCTTTTTCTGCTGCTTCTGCTGCCAATCATATACAAATTACTTATCCATGCGCAGCGTCGAAATCTGGATGCGTTTAAACGGTTGCGCGGTGCAATTGGGAATACAGAGATCAGCAGGAGAAAGACGATTCTGCGGGTTGCTGCGCTGGGCTCTCTGATCGTTGCTTTGGCCCGACCGGTCTGGAATCCGCACCCTGTGCCCGCTACTTTGCAGGGACGCGATCTGGTGATCGCTCTTGACATTTCACGTTCAATGCTGGCCGCCGATATTTATCCTGATCGATTGGAGAGTGCCAGATTTGTGCTGCTTGAAACCTTGCCGAGTCTGAGGGGGCAGCGTCTGGCTTTGATAACCTTTGCCGGATCGGCCAGTGTGCGCGTGCCGCTGACCCTCGATCACAACTTCATGCGTTATGTACTGGAGCGGATTCAAACATCCGACGCCGAAGTCGGCAGTACATCACTGCAGGCGGCGATTGAAAAAACACTGGATATTGTGCTTAGTGAATCGGAACGCGGCAGGCAGGACATGATTATACTGACCGATGGCGAGGATCATATCAGTGATGTCGACAAGGTGGCGGATCAACTGCGTGAATGGGGGGCGCGTGTTCTGATAATAGGGATCGGTGATCCGGTTCAAGGGGCACCTCTACCTGCAATCGATGCCGGACAGGGCTGGATGCGATATAAAGGCGAAGAGGTGATCTCCAGGCTTGATGAAAGCACCTTGAAACGCCTGGCCGATGCATCTCCCGGCATTGTTTACTATCCGGCCCGTACAGCAGCTTTTGATCTTTTAAAACTCTACAATGAATTGTTGGCTGAGACCGCTGAACTGAAGGTCGGAGATGAAGTCGGCAACGAATTTGATGAGGGCTATCAATATTTCATTGCGCTCGGTATAGTGTTGCTGCTGCTGGCAGCGGGGGGCAGGGTGACAACAACGGCGGTGTTGTGTCTGCTGCTGGTCGGCTGCGATTCCCGTCGCAAAATGCGGGAGCCGCCCGCTGAATATCATCAGCGGATGCAGACGGGTATCAATGACTGGAGTGTTCTTCAGAGTATGGTCGCCGATAATCCCGCACTGGCCCTGACGATGCTGGACGGTGCCAGGGAAGAGTTTCTGCAGGCGGCGATGTTGAGTTCCGGTGATATGCGGGCGGCGCGCTATATTACGGGGGTAAGTGCGCAGATGCGTGCTGTCGAAGAAAAGGTGAGAGAGCTGCAGCAGAAGGAGCGGCAGATAGAGCAGAGTATCGAACAGCTCGTGAAACAGCTACGCGAACTGACCCTGCGCGAGGAAAAACTCGCTCGTGATGCCCGAATTATGCTGCGCGCATATCCGCCGCCGAAAGAGGATGAAAAGATCGCACGTGCGTCCGTCGCCGCCGCCGAACAACAGCCCATTACCGAGGGCACCGCCGAGGTTGTCGGCGGCATCGACGCTCTGCGTGAGAGGGTGCGGCAGATCATCGGAGGTGCCTTCGAGCATGCGGATTCCGATGCCGTTACGGAGTTTGATGAGGTCGCGGAATTGTTGAAATCGGCTGCCGGCTCACAAAAGGAGATCGCTGAACAGCTTGCGCTGCAACAGCCCGCCTTGAATAAAGCAGCGGATGCCCTGGTGGTGGCTGCACGTGCAATGCGGCAGTCCTTGGAGCTGCTGTCGGAAGCACAGAAACAAGATGATTCGGGTGACCAGGATCAAAGCGAGATGGATGAGTGGGAGTTTGAAGAGGATGTGGACTGGAGTGAATCTTCGGATGAGGCTTCTATGTCTATGCCGATTCGCTCGAGTACCTTCAACAGTGCTTTGAATAATCGTGATATTCCGGTTCCTAACTATACTGCCGAGGAAATTCTGGCTGAGGAGCAGAAGAATTTATCGGAACGCAGTCGTAAAAAAGAGTCGCGCGCCGGTGCCCGGGTGGAAAAAAACTGGTAGTTTATTCCGTCAGTGCTCCGCAGGATGCTATTGAATCAGATGAAAAAGTTTATTTTACATATTGCCGTTCTGTGTGTGGCTGTGAAGGCGGTCGCTGCTGAACCGTCTATCGCGGTTAAAACCGAAAGTGAAAGTCGCTTTGTGTACGAGCCTTTCACATTGCGAGTGGATGTTGTCGCGCAACAGAAACCGGAAAATTTGCGGCTGCAAGACGGTTCGGATTACAAAGTGGCTTCACTCTCCGGCGGAACAGTGCTCAGTTATACTCCTAAAAACACCACTACCTTTTTCATAGAAATTGTTGCGTCCGTCTCCGGTGTGGTGACAATTGCTCCGGTGGAGGTACAGGTTGGTGACCGGATACTGCGAAGCGCACCGCTGCGTCTGAACGTCGGTCAGCCTCATCGCAACGAAGACAGCAAAATTGATATTGTGTTTTCCTGTACCAATCTGTATGTCGGCCAGGCGGTGAAGATGGAGGTGTGCTGGAGCAGTCGCACGCCCTTTGTTCAATATCAGGAATTGATATTTGAGATTCCGCTGCTGCGTTCAGCCGCGCTGGCGGTTTATCCTGTAGAACCGGATGTGCCGGAAGAGAAACGCATCTGTCTGCCGGTCAATGACCAGCGGATAATCGCCCAACGAAGCGGCGACGGACAGAAGGAGCGACTCTGTTTCACATATATGCTGGTACCGATCAAGGCAGGCGAACTGGTGTCCGACGTACTGAATTTTGCCGCCGCGCTCATGCTGGACAAGCAGAACAGTAATCAGTACCCCAGCTACTTCAACAACAACTTTTTTGCCGCCGCACAAATTAACAGCCGCTACGAAAGGGTCTATTTTGATGCTCCAATATCAGCTCTGAGTGTCAGAGCACTGCCCGAGCAGGGACGTACCTCTCTCTTCTGCGGAATTGCCGGATCGATGAAGATGCAGACCAGGCTGTCGCCCGAGAAGGTCAAAGTAGGTGATCCCATGATGCTCGAAATAGAGTTGAGCGAAATGTTGTTCGGCGGACAGCTGAAAGCACTGCCGGCGGCCCTATTTGATAATATCGGTGTTGATTTTAAAGTGACAAGAGAGCCGATTCAAAGCGGTGAGTCGCTCTCCGGCCGCCGCTTTGTCTACGCCCTGCGTCCGTTACGTACCGGGATAACCTGTTTCCCCGGACTTGCACTGCAGATATTCGACACGCAGTCGGGACAATACCGGATGCTGCGGACCAGACCGCTCGAACTGGAAGTCAATGCTGACAACGGGCGCAAGCTATTTGTGCCGGCACAAACCGGGCCGGAAAAAAAAATGGAACGTCTCAAAGGCATTCAAGGTAACATAAAAGAGAGGAACATGCTTATGTCTCTTTACAACGTGTTGGAGTTTATCGGAACCTACGCTTGGGTTTTCTGGCTCGGGGCGCCTTTGGCCTGGCTGGCCTCCCGCAGGTGGCTTGATAAAACAGAGCGTTGCCGCACCGATCCCGCTTATGCGCGCGCTGTGCGGGCATGGCGCACCTTCCGCCGGAGAGTTGGTTCCGATGAGGAACTGGCCTTGCGTGGTTATCTGGCCGACCGTTTTAACTGGCAGGCGGAAGCTGTCACTGCGGAGAGCTGCGCGGCTGAACTGCGGCAGATGGGGTTGAATGCTGAACGGGTCGCAGAGGTCAGAAAATACCTGCAGCAGGCGGAAGCACGCAAGTACTCGCCCTGTCACCGAAATGCCGGGAACATGCGCGGTCAGGCACGGCGGATTGTGCGTGCGCTTGAGCGCGCTCTGCCACTGACTCTGATTTTCCTGCTGCTCTTTCCTGGCAGGTTATATGCGCTGGAGCCGGATGCGCTTTTCAGACAGGCACTCGAACTGCAGAACGCGAAACCCGATCAGGCGCGCCCGCTTTTTATTGAGGCCGCTCTGGGCTATGAGGAGCGCCGATCTCATTTTAATGCCGCTAACAGCTGGTATTTCGCCGGTGAGACGGGACATGCTCTTGCGGCTTATCTGGCCGCCGAAAGTCGCGCACCATTCAGGCGCGAGATTCGTGAGAGCATCAATTTTATCAGGATGCAGCGGAGTGATAAATTAGACACCGAGATGCATGGCGTGGCAGCCATACTAAAGCTGCCCGCGAGACTATGCCGATTCGATATCAGATTGCTGCTTGGTGTGCTGACCTGTTTTTACCTAGGTGCATGGGGGTTTTATTTCGTCAAGCGTATCCGGGGGCTTCTACCTTCGCATCCCTTTTGCCGGGCTTACGGTGTGGTTACAGCAGCCCTGCTTATACTGGTCTTATATTGTGTGTTTCAGCCGCGCCGCGGTGTAGTTATCAGAAGCACACAGGCTAGACTGGGGCCCGGTTACGCTTACGACGATGCCTACAAAAATGTACTGGCCGAAGCGACGGAATTTCAGTGGCGCGGTACCGAGGGTGACTGGGTTCAGGCACATCTGGCTGATGGCAATACTGTCTGGCTGCACTGTTCGGCCTGTGTGCGGGTCGTCCGCTGAAAAATCTGGTTGCGCACACGACGTGATTTATGTTCTTATTAAAACAGTGAATTGGAGAAGAAAAATATGAATTTGAGAGTGATTCCGATATTACCGCTGGCTTTCTGCATCGCTGGCGTTGTGTGTGCCGAAACTTTGATGGTCAGATCGCCGGATGGACGCAATGAAATTCATTTGACAACCGACGGCACTCTGCGTTACTCAATCTATCGCAATGGTAAGCTCCGCGTTGTGCCAACCGAGATCGGAATGAACATCAAAGACAAACCTTTCATTGGTGCCAGACCGCAGGTGACCGGGCGCAAAGAGCACTCTGTCAGCGGTGTGATCAACACCCCGATTTACAAAAAAGCGGCGATTCAGGAGCAGGCTAACGAACTGGAGGTGTTTTTCGCCGATAACTACTCGGTTGTGTTGCGAGCATACAATGATGGGGTCGCCTATCGCTTCAAAACAACCTTAGGCGGAGAAGTTACAGTTCTCGAAGAACGGGCGTCAATTAACTTGCCATCCCCTGAGCTCACCGCTTATGTCGGTTATAACTGGGGTAACCGCGATGATCCCGGACAGGATAAACTGCAGAACAGCTGGGAGTCGATCTACGTTAAGACCCGGGTCTCGCAGATTGCCGCCGACAAAAGTCGGCTGATCTATCTGCCGTTGCTCTTTGAATATGATGACGGAGTCTGCATGTGTGTGACCGAGTCCGATCTGCTCGACTATCCCGGCTGGAATCTCTATCGCAAATCAGGCGATTCCGCCAAGCTGTCACCCTGGATGGCCAAATATCCGGTGCGTGCGACAGAGGTCAATAATCAGCGACAGATCAGAATCAAAGATCGTGAAAACTGGCTGGCTCAAACCGAAGGTACTCGCTCCTATCCCTGGCGTGTGTTTGTCGTGGCTGATCAACCTGCCAAACTGGTGGAATCGGATATTGTCTACTGCCTGGCGACACCTCACCGTAATCCAAGCTCTTTCGATTGGGTCAAACCCGGAAAGGTGGCCTGGGACTGGTGGAATGACTGGAATGTTTCAGGTGTTGATTTCCGGGCCGGATGCAATACCGAAACCTATAAATACTACATTGATTTCGCCCGCGACAACAATATTGAATATGTCATCTTTGACGAAGGGTGGTCACTCAAGCTCAGGATTATGGAGATTCACCCCGATGTGAATGTGCCCGAGCTGATCAGATATGCGGAAGATCGCGGTGTGGGCATCATCCTCTGGTGTTCATGGCCTCAGCTGGTTGATCGTCAGCATGAAGTCTTCAGCCGCTACGCTAAGATGGGAGTGGTCGGATTCAAAATCGATTTTATGGATAGGGATGATCAGTTTGTGGTCGGTTTTCTGGAAAAAACCGCAGCCATTGCCGCCGAGTATAACCTGATTGTCGATTATCACGGCATGTATAAACCGACCGGTCTACAGCGTACCTGGCCTAATATAGTCAACTTCGAGGGGGTTCACGGACTCGAGCAGCTGAAGTGGGAGGACGGATCGGACTTTCCCGCCAACGACTGTATGATAACCTTCACCCGCATGGTGGCCGGTCCTCTGGATTACACACCCGGAGCAATGCGTAACCAGACAAAAAAGGGTTTCCAACCCAACTATTCGCTGCCGACCTCCCAGGGGACACGTGTGCATCAGATGGCACTCATGACTCTGTATGAAGCTCCCCTTCAAATGCTCTGTGATTCTCCCACACAATATATCCGCAATCAGGAGTGCACCGACTTTATGTCGTCGGTGCCGACGGTCTGGGATGAAACGATCGGTCTTGACGGCGCAGTCGATTCCTATGCGGTGATTGCGCGCCGTAAAGGTGAGGTATGGTATATAGGAGCAATTAGTAACTGGGAGCAGCGGGAAGTGAGTATCAATCTCAGCTTTCTGCAAGGCGACTATCGTGCCGAGATATTTGCCGACGGCATCAACGCTGATCGCGACGCGACCGACTACCAGCACACACAGACAAAAGTCAAAGGTGGTTCGAAACTGCGTATCAAACTGGCACCCGGTGGTGGATGGACGGCCCGCCTGACCCCTGTTAAATTGTTTTTCGGCCTCTTTTAATACCACCCTCTGAACAAGGAGTTAACGCGAATAAGAAGAAAGTTGACGCGTAGCACTGAGACACAGAGGAAAGGTAGAGGTCATCGACCGGATTCAGAAAAAATGGAGGTTTGTCATGGAGTGTACACGCAGAAATTTCTCCCGCTCATCATTGGTCGCTGCGGTTGCAGCGCAGAGTGCGCCCTTTGTCCTGAAGGCCCAGGGGAGAGGTAAATTCCGGGTTGTTTTAATAGGTTGCGGCTGGTGGGGTATGAATATACTCACTACAGCTTTGCAAAGCGGAAGATGCGAACTGGTGGGGTTGTGCGATGTTGACGAGCGCATGATCGATGCTGCTGTTGACGCACTGAGCGGATTCAATATCAAAAACCCTCGACGTTACAGGGATTTTCGTGAGATTCTTGCTAAAGAGAAAGCGGATATCGCTATCGTGGCTACGCCGGATCACTGGCACCCGCTGATCATGATCGAAGCCTGCCGACAGGGCGCCCATGTCTATGTCGAAAAACCGGTCGGCCATACTGTGCATGAAGGCAGCGCGATGGTCAGGGCCGCACGTAAATATGGACGCAAGGTTCAGGTGGGAACACATCGGCGGGTTTCCTCGCATAATATCAGGGCGTATGAGTTTATTAAATCCGGTAAGCTGGGCAAGGTGGCCTCGGCCAAGTGTTTTATCTCTTATGGCGGCGGTGCAGAAAAGCCCAAACCGAATATCGACCCTCCCGCAGGACTGGATTGGGATTTCTGGTGCGGTCCGGCACCCCTGCGGCATTTCTGCGGCGACATAGACAATGGCGGACGGGGTGGTATTCATCCGCGTGGGTTTCGCAACTATCTTGACTATGCCAACGGTACAATCGCCGATTGGGGTATCCATTGGGTCGATCAGGTTCTGTGGATCACCGGACGCACCGCGCCGGTGAGTTGTCACTCGGTAGGCGGGCGTCCGGTGCGTGGACCTGTGATCTACAATGATCGCGAGCAGACCTCCGACGCTCCCGATCATCAGATCGCGGTCTGGAGTTTTGCGGATGGGTTCAATCTGACCTGGGAAAATCGGCGTTTTGCCGGCAACAACCATATGAAAGGTGAGAATGTAGGTGTTCTCTTTTACGGTGAGCGTGGTGTTCTGCATCTGGGTTGGCGGCATGGATGGAGTTTTTATCCGTCAAATACCAAACATGAGATTATCAGTGTTGCACCGCAACTGCATGAGCCGGATAATCAGAACATCAAAGAGCTGTGGGCCGATTTTATCGCCGCAATCGAAAATGACCGCCTGCCGGCCTGCGATATTCTCAAAGGACATCAGGCTACCGCTATGTGTCTGATGGCCAACCTTTCCATGAAGCTGGGCCGCAGTATCCGCTGGGATGCGGCGACAGAGAGCACCGGTGATGTCGAGGCGGATAAACTGTTGAAACGGAAGTATCGCGGTGAATGGAGTTACCCTGTCTGAAATTTAGCTTTAATGAGGTAAAATATGAAATTCAATAGAAGAACATTTGTTAAATCCGCCGCTTTGGCCGGCGGAGCCGCCGGGTTGTTAAACTCCGGTGGATGCGCCCACCTTACACACTCAGCCTGGACCTACAAAGATGCCACCATGATGGGATTCCGCGCCCCGCCTGTTCCCGACCTGCGGATCGGCATTATCGGTCTGGGCAATCGCGGTTCAGGCGCACTCAGACGCCTGCCGCGTATCGAACGTGTTACAATCACCGCATTGAGCGATCTTTTTGAAGAAAGAGTTGCCCGTCAGGCCGACTCTCTCAAGGCACGCGGAAAAGTGTCCTCCGAACGTTACTATGGTACCCCGCAGCGGTGGCGCGCACTCTGTGAAAGCGATAATGTCGATCTGGTCTATATCGCCACCCCATGGTTGCTGCACACGCCGATGGCGGTTTACGCTATGCAGTGCGGCAAACATGTGGCGGTTGAGGTGCCTGCCGCCATGACACTCGAACAGTGCTGGCAGCTGGTCGAGACCTCCGAGACTGCCGAACGACATTGCATGATGCTGGAAAACTGCTGCTATGGCGAGAATGAAATGATGATGCTCAATATGTGCCGGCAGGGCGTGCTCGGTCAACTGGTGCACGGCGAGGCGGCCTATATCCATGATCTTTGCAAGATGAAGCTGAGTAAAGACAAGTATGTCGACCGCTGGCGGCTGAGATGGTCGGTCGAGCATACCGGCAACCCGTATCCTACACACGGACTCGGCCCGATCTGCCAGTATATGAATATCAACCGCGGCGATAAGATGGAGTATCTTAGCTCAATCAGCTCGGATGAATTTGGATTAACCCGTACCGCACGTGAGCTGTTCGGTGAAAAAAGTCCCGAAGTCAGAACAGGTTTCAAGTTGGGGGATATGAATACGTCAATCGTGAAGACATTTCGCGGCAGAACTATTATGATTCAGCACGACACTACCTCGCCGCGCCCCTACAACAGACTTAATATGATATCCGGAACCAATGGCATCGTGGCTGACTATCCGCTACGGGCAGCTCTCTCCCCCGACACCCATAAGTGGATGGATGAAAAAGAGCTGGAGAGTCTCAAAACAAAATATCGGCATCCGCTCTGGGATGCCAGCGGCGACGCCGCTCGCAGGGCGGGAGGACATGGTGGCATGGACTTCCTGATGGATTTGCGGCTCTGTCACTGCCTGCAGAACGGACTTCCGCTGGATATGGATGTCTATGATGCCGCACTCTGGAGTAGCATTGTGGAGCTTAGCGAAAAATCTGTCAAACGCCGGGGCAACTCGGTCACGATTCCTGATTTCACCCGCGGCGGCTGGAAAACCGCCGAGCCGATCGGAGTGTGATATGCCGCCTGAAAAACTATTAAAGAACGCGAGCAACCAACTATGCTCGTTATCACTTTGGTGTAGCTTTGGTGTAGCTGGACGCAGAGAGGGATCATGATTTTAATCGATAAAAAAATATCGAATAGCGCGACGCTTGACTGTTGACTGATGTGCCGCTATAAGATAACATATGCAACCACTATTTCGAGGGACTGGCTTTTTCCCCGGACATTGCCGGGAATAAGTTGCGACTTTGTGGAACAGATCGCACAGCGGCTGTTCAAGTATAAACAGCAAAAGCTCAAGGAGAGTATAAAATGGCGATAAAAGTTGGTATAAACGGTTTTGGACGTATTGGCCGCATGGTTTTTCGTGCCGCTGCGGCGCGTGATGACATCGAGATTGTCGGTATTAACGATCTGCTGGATGTTGATTATCTGGCGTACATGCTCAAGTACGATTCGGTGCATGGACGTTTTCAGGGCGAAGTTGCCGTTGACGGCAGTGCTCTGGTGGTAAACGGCAAAAAAATCCGTGTGACCGCTGAGATGGACCCGGCCAATCTGGCTTGGGGTGATGTCGGTGCCGAGGTTGTGGTGGAATCGACCGGTTTCTTCCTGACCGATGAGACCGCCCGCAAACACATTACCGCCGGTGCCAAAAAGGTGGTGCTTTCCGCGCCTTCCAAGGATGCGACTCCGATGTTTGTCTGCGGCGTGAACACCGACAGCTATGCCGGACAGGAGATTGTTTCCAACGCATCCTGCACAACCAACTGTCTGGCTCCGATTGCCAAGGTGTTGAACGACAAGTTCGGTATTGAGAAGGGTTTGATGACCACCATTCACGCCGCTACTGCTACGCAGAAGACGGTTGACGGCCCTTCCAAGAAGGATTGGCGCGGCGGTCGCGGTATTCTGGAAAATCTCATTCCCTCCAGCACCGGTGCGGCCAAGGCTGTCGGCAAGGTTATTCCTGAGCTGAACGGCAAGCTGACCGGTATGGCTTTCCGTGTTCCGACATCTGATGTCTCGGTGGTTGACTTGACTGCCAGCCTGAAAACCGAGACCACCTATGAGGCGGTCTGCGCTGCCATGAAGGAAGCCTCGGAAGGCGAGTTGAAAGGAATTCTTGGTTACACCGATGAACCTCTGGTGGCCACCGATTTCCGTGATGAGACCTGCACCTCGGTGTTTGATGCCAAGGCCGGTATCCAGCTTGATGGAACTTTCCTCAAAGTCGTGGCCTGGTATGACAACGAGTGGGGTTATTCCTGCAAGGTGCTTGACCTGATCAAGGTTATCAGCGCCTGATTATGAGCGCCTCCGGCGTTGTTTGAAACAGAGGGCGGGTCGGTGCTTATTGCCGCCTGCCCTTTTACGGTTTAAAGGAAGAGTTATGTATAAGAAAACTTTGCGTGATGTTAATCTGGCCGGCAAGCGCGTTGTGATGCGCGTTGATTTCAATGTGCCCATCAAAGAGGGTGTCATCCGCGACGACACCCGTATCAAGGGGGCTCTGCCCTCTATCAACTATGTGTTGGAGCAGGGCGGCAGTCTGGTATTGATGAGCCACCTGGGACGCCCGAAAGGCAATGGCTATGAAGCCGATTATTCTCTGAAGCCGGTGGCGGAATATCTGGCGGAAATGCTGGATAAGCCGGTGACCTTCGCACCGGACTGTCTTAACGCCGATGATCTTGTGACCGCGCTGAAGGCCGGTGATATCGTGATGCTGGAAAATACCCGCTTCTATGTTGAGGAGCAGGGTAAGATCAAGCAGGCGGAAGGACAGAACGACGAGGACTTTGCGGCGGCCAAGGCGGAGATCAGGCAGAAGCAGCGCGCCATGGCGGAGAAGTTCGCTTCGTACGGTGATATCTACTGCAATGACGCCTTCGGTTCCGCCCATCGTGCTCACGCCTCAACCGCTATTGTGGACGAGTTCATGGAAACAAGCGTGACCGGGTTTCTGCTGGAAAAAGAGATCGAGTATCTCGGTAATGCGGTCGAAAACCCGACACGGCCTTTTGTTGCGATTCTTGGTGGTGCCAAGGTCTCCGATAAACTGGCGGTGGTTAAGAATCTGCTCGACAAAGTCGACACTCTGATTATCGGCGGCGGGATGGCCTACACCTTCCTCAAGGCGATGGGCCACGCAGTCGGTGCCTCACTCTGCGAAAACGATCAGGTTGAATATGCGGCACAGATGATGGAGAAAGCTAAGGCTAACGGCAAATCATTCCTGCTGCCGGTTGATAATGTCGCGGCGGATAAATTCGCCGCTGATGCCAAAACTGAGGTCGTCGGCAATGATATTCCTGAAGGCTGGATGGCTTTGGACATCGGCCCGAAAACAACAGCACTTTATTGTGACGCCATTAAAACCGCCAAAACAGTTGTCTGGAACGGTCCGATGGGTTGTTTTGAGATGGAGAAATTCGCAAAGGGCACATTCGGGGTCTGTCAGGCAGTTGCGGAGTGCGGTGCGGTCACAATTATCGGCGGCGGTGACAGCGTCAGCGCGGTAAACAAAAGCGGGCTGGCCGATAAAATGACGCATATCTCCACCGGCGGCGGAGCTTCACTCGAGTTTCTCGAAGGCAAGGTCCTGCCGGGCGTGGCTGCGCTGGATGACAAATAGAACGTGTTTTCTCGGCGCATCGGGGTCAAACCGAAATTGACGCATTGCCGATGTCCTTGGCTTA